>NZ_JAWOWA010000040.1:0-23439 GCF_033340195.1 Vibrio sp. 1457 | reverse complement strand
CCCACCTCCGCAGCCATTTATTGGTGTGGTCTACAGAGGATTATGTCTTTTTAGAGGGGAAAATCCCTAGAACCCCATTTATGAACAATCCAAGGAAAGCTCTTTTATCGACATTAATAGTGTTTATGAGAGTCTAGAGTCTGCACGTTTAGAAAAGGGGCTTAAAACTAACTTTAAGCATGTGAAAAACCTCAAAGCTAAACATCGTGCTTGAACTTAGCACTCAGGGCAGTGTAGTAGCGGTTTGCATCCTACACTGCCATCAGTCACACTCCTTTTCATGTTCTTTGTGAACGGCTCTTTTCATTGCGGCAGGGTGAACATAAAGGTTTGCTTTACTCTCATCACTATCAAGAATCTCAATATAGAAATGACCATGTTCTTCGGCCAACGCTGGTATTTGCTTCCATTTTGAAGAGTTCACAGATAGAGCAATTGGGGCTACTTGCCTCCCATTATCGTCAAAGCCATTATCAATGTGATCAGCTAACAAATAAACTCTATTCGAAACGACAGCAGTATTTTCTTTAAATAACTCACTGTAAATAGCTAACGTACTCTCAATTAAGTTGAGGAATCCGTAAAACTTTTCAACATCATTGCCATAATTATTAACAAGAGATTTGAGCCTCCACAATTGCTCTTCCAACTTGTCACCTTTCTGCCCAGCGTAAATAAGAGCTTTAATATCTTTTCTTGTCTCCTTGTATGCTGCTTTTTTGAGTAAGGATTTCAGATAACGCATAACAATCGCATTTCGCTGGTGGAGAGGCACAAACCGACGTGTATCGCTACATTCCATATAAAGGTGTAACAATGTATTGATTACTAAGTCATTTACCAATTGTGGATAATCACCACTTTTTCTTCTCATTTATCACACCTCGCACTTAAAGAGTTGGTTTAGAACTGGTGTACCGAAAGTACAGTAATCGGTACACCTTACAACCTGTTCATTCTCGATTTAAACCATAATAACATCCTTAAATATCAGTCTGTTATGATTATTTATCTAGATGCAAAACAATCAAACTGTACCGCCATTCAATTCTAACGTATTAAAGGTACACTTGTTTGTAACTGTACCGTATTTGGCATACTATTGACGGTATACTTGATTTTTTTGAAGAGAAATGATTATGGAAAAGCGGCAACAAAGTCCTGCATTGACTTATTCAGACGTAAAAGGTGTCTGTGACCGTCTACATGCTTCCGGAGAAAAGATAAGCGGCAATCGAGTGATCGCAGAACTTGGCAGAGGTTCCAAAGGAACGGCTCTAGGCTTTGTTAGGCAGTGGCGTGAAGAGCTCGAAGCATCCCAGGCTCATTTAATGGAATCAATGGGATTCAGTGATGCATTTGCTGACTCATTTATGAAAGAGATGGGCAGGTTTCAAACTGCTATTGAATCTCGCTTTGAAGAAACGCTACGTGCTGCTAAAAGTTCCGAAGCAGAGGCTCTTTCTGCCTTAGCTGATGCTGAAAGCAAAATAGAGCGCCTTCAATTTGAAGTTCAAAAGAAAGAACAGTTGGCACAGGAACATAGCGAACAACATGCAGCGGCCAAATCATCTTGGACTACTACTGAACAGACACTGCGTGATCAACTAGAAGAAAAGAGTAGGGTGATTGTTGAACATCGAACTCAGATTGACCGATTAACCACAGACTTAGCCAAAGCGGAGATGCGTCTTGAGGACAGCAGTAAGCTGGTAGAAGAGGCTCAATCTAACCGTGAACAACTACGCTCTGAGTTAAAAGATATCCGCGAAAAACTCACCCAAGCAGAAACACAAAACGCGACTATAAGTGCTCAAAATGAAGCACTCCGTGAATCTTTAAAAGCAGAGAAAGAATCGCATCAAACAACTCAGGATAGAGTTAACCATCTTCAAGAGCGGCTTATGCAATCAGAGAAAGGGTTGGGGCGACTGGAGACAATTAGCGAAGCTCTCGATACCGAAAAAGCAGCTCACGCGGCCACTTCAAAAGCAAAAAGCAAACTTGAATCTGATTTGAATTCCGAACGCAAAGCTCATATCAGTACAAAGAAAAAATTGTCGCAACTTGAGGTGAAAGATTAGTTATGAGCGAAACTAAATTGTTTGGTGAAGCTTTTAAAATCTATAACAAATACCAGCGTGTTGTAGTTCAGTTCCAGTATACAGAGACCCAAAAGGATGAATATCCTTCGGTCACAATCGAGATTGCGCCACTTCTTGGCACTGATGCAAACTGGCAGGAAAAAATTTCCGTCCAGTTGACAAGGTATGAGCTTACCAGCTTTACTCAGGTACTGTTCGGCCTTGCTCGTTTATCTGAGGGGGCTTATCACGGTTCTAAGCGTAACAAAGGTTTCAAATTACAACATAATGGACCCGAAGGGATTTCACTATCCTTATCAGAAGCAGGGCAGGTTAAACAGTGTTTGTTTAATCCGCAAGAACGTACTGAATTAGGTTCGTTTATCATTCGACGTCTTGCTATGGGATGGAAAATGACGGTTGCTGATGTGTTGGCAATACTCCGCCAAAGCGCTTTGCTTGAGAGAACAGCTAAAAAAACAGAGAGCTAGCGTTTTGAAACCATAGCGATCATCAGCAATATTACCCACCAAGGCATAGAAAATACAATTGTGGCAGACATAATAGATACACTGTAAAGCCAATAACCAACCACCATTTCGGTTAGTGGATAATAAGCCTCGAAAATGAAGACAATCCCCGTTAATAACACTCCTACGGCTATCGCTCCCTTCCATGCGCTCTGCATATCAGCTTTGCTTGGTGTCGAGTGAAACGCCACAACGCTGCTGATCAGCATCCAGAGCCAGAACTGAGGCTCCGAGCTCACGGAAAGAATCGCAATACCAGCACCAGAAATGCCGTACTGCACAGCATAGAAAGCATCTTTGACTGGATCGCCCGTTATTCCCATAGGAATTTCTACTATGCGCCAAGCCAGCGTATCCAATAAGCCTGGAAGCATTAGCTTTGTAGTTAAGTATATGACTGCACCAGCTCCTATCAAAGGAGCAATACCAATAAAGAAAAGCCCGACATTTTGCAACGGTGACAACACGTTCCATTGATGCTCGACGTATCCCAAGCGGCCATGCCCAGCTGTGTATTCAAAAAACTTTATTTTGGTTATTCGGTGCCGAAAAAGGAACGCCGCAATAGCATGACTGAGTTCATGAATAGGCACTCCAATAGCTGCTGTAGCTAAGTACACCCCCCGGCTGGCTTTATTGCGAAGCGCAATAGGGGTTAACAACTTTCCAATAAGGTTTTGAATAATGACCACCAGCACAATGGGCAGCAAACCAACTAAAAACCATGTCAGAAATGATACGAGCATGTTAAATTACCAACCTCTTACTTGCATTTCGCATTTGCTCATCTTTGATGCGAATATACCTTTGAGTGGTAGTAACGCTAGCATGTCCCATCATATCCTTTAAGGTCATGATATCAACGCCAGTTTCCAATAAGTCGTTCGCGTAAGTCCGACGCAAATCATGAGGAGAGCAATGCTCTAACCCAGCTTCCATTCGTCGAGTTCTCAAGATTTCGTAGATTGCCTGATCTGTCATTCGACTGTCTTGTACATCATCATGTCGTCGAATTCTTGGAAAAAGAGGCCCAGGCTGTTCACCTCGAACATCATTAACCCACAATTTTAATCTTCTAAGCGTTCCGTCGGGCATAAAGGCCAATCGTTCTTTATTACCTTTACCCATAACTGTAATTGCTTGTTCTCGCCAATTTATATGGCCTAGATCTAGGGCCACTATTTCACCTCTCCTTAAACCGCAGCCTAAAAGCACCCCAAAAATTGCACTATCTCTAACTCCTTTACATCGTGAGTCTTCATCACACACTTTGAAAAGCTGGGCAACTTCATGACGTTCTAGCGCTCTCCCTTTGGGAATTCTTTCGCCACGCACATTCTTTATTTGCTTGATATGGTGATAACTTTCCATATCAATCTGCTTCATTGTCCATGCTTCAAGAGCGACGCCTTTTAACCCAGCAAGATAGGTGTTAATGGTGTCTGGAGCTCTTCCTGCATCAATAAGCAAGTCAATAATACCCTGGACATGGTGGCGTCTCATTGTCCCCCAGTCACAATGAAACATGCTTTGGTTGCCCGTCATTTTGGCTACATTATTCAGGAAGTAACCCATTTTTTGACGGCTAAGCTTTGAGCGGAGACTAAGTAAATAGGCTGATGCCGCGTTAGTTTTTATACTGCTCTTAATCTGTTCTGCGGTGATCAGCTCTCCTTGTTGTTCCGCAGTTATTATGTTGTTAGCGTGATATTCCATGTTGGTTTCTCTTCTTTTCATGCACGTTGTATCGAGAGTAGGGGCCACATTCACTGATTATTTTTTAAGCCCTAAAGCTACCATCAATAAATCTACGAACTTCTGGGATATTGTTGGTTGCTTTTCTTCTTTAGGAGCTTTAGCAGCTTGTTCATATTGCTGGATCAAGGGTTCAAACCGTACTGGATTACATAGCAATTTATATACAGTCATATTTGGGCTCTCAATTGGTTTATTGCTTTCAAAACCGAACTGATCCACCAGGTATTTAGCAACAGCTCCACTGCGTGAACGACCAAAATAGCAGTGAACGTAGATTTTATTCACTCCAGAAGAGATTAGTTGAGATATGAAATTTTTTAGTTTCTCTGCCTGTTCTGAATCAATATAAGAACAATAGCGCATTCGAAACTCATCTTTATGGATGTGGATAGCGTCTTCACTATAGCCTCCATCAAAAAAAGAATCTCTGTATATCAGCTCCCAGGAACCTAGTTCAGCTAAAGGTTTTCCCGGATCGGTGATAGAAATCATTGCTACTCCGGGCTCTGGGTGAATAGTCTCAGCCTCTCTCTGGCTAACAAAAATAACTTTTCCGTTACACATTGGCTTCTCTTCGAGTGTTCTTTTGGGACAATAAAGGGAATTTTGTCTTTGTTTTGTTAGAACGGCTTTGTATCTGGCTGTTTTTTAATTACTTTTACTCTTTGTTCGTTTGGTGCAATCTTGGTTTTGCTCGCTGTTTCACTAGAACAGTCAATACCTGCTTGCGTCTTTGGGGTGGGAATCTAATAGTTCTTTGGCCTGGCGTTCACCTTCTGCTGTATTAACTGGAAGGGTTGTATAAACACCATAATGGCGCATGTCTACAATATAGTCTCTACAGCATAGAGCTACATTATGAACTTTGCCCTCTGCATCGAGACCACCAAAGGTATGACATGGCTGAGTAAACATTCGCTTGCACTTTGAGCAACGAGCGCTGTTTTTGTTGATCACTCTACTTAGAACTTTTTCAAACTTTGTTTTATTTAGCATATGTTACCTCCAGAACCTAAGCATCTTCCGTGACCGCGTAACAAATAAAATCCATAGCTCCTCGTTAACACCGTGCTCAAGAGTATGTTTTTTCATGTCCTCTTTTAGTTTATAGAACTCCCTTTTAAACAAGACATGCCGTATAAGGGTAACTGCAAAACCAAGAGTTGAAAGTACTGCTGCTACTAGTGCCATTTCAGTTAAATCCACGATTTTCCGCCTCCGTACCTTGTTGTGCCGAAATATGAAAATAAAAGTGTGTAGGTAAAATAAAGTTTGCCAACATACAACTCTATGTAGAATAGAGTTCGCCAAAATGGATAACGCCACTGCTAAACCACCCGGTATATCATGGTTTTAGAATAGGACGGCTATCGTTCCTTTTATCCACTCAAAAAGGTGCTTATACGTGACTTTATGCCCCTCGTGCGCGAAAAGTGAGTCGCAAACTATTCGACCTTTAAATTTTACAAGCTCTACTTTGGAAAAGGTACATTTTCGTAAGTAGAGAATTTAAGGTTAATATTACACCAGTTATTGGCTGTCTTGGAACAATAAAGTTTGTGACCACATTAACTGAAGAATGGCGCAAAGAAACCACTTACCCAGATAAAAAATACAAAGACTCCATTTGGGTAAATAAAGCATACCGCTCCAAGCCCCCAACATTGATTACAGGCTGGAATCACCGACTACAGCGTTTTTGTAATCAGTTTAATTTCATTGTAACCGAAGAGGATTTCGTTGAATGCCTTGAGTCGAATCCTCGCTCACCAAGTCGTGTAAAAAAAGATGTAATTGTTGGAAAACCATGGCACATGACACCCCATCAGTTTAGGCGTACCTTGGCTTTTTACTGCATCAAAAACCGTCTAGGTACTTTGGTTGCGCTCAAACAACAATTTAAGCACCTCTACCTCTCGATGACCGAGTGGTACACCAATGGTGGCAAACTTGCGAGCCTACGGGACCTGAAAGTGGACGAGAAAGTGCAAAAGGCACTCGATGAAATCAATGCAGAAACCACCGCGAATAAAATCTTTAGACAGTGGCATTCTGATGAAACGCTATCAGGGACTCATGGCAAAGCAATCATGAAAATGCGAGGGGATGTGCCGACCATTTATAGCTCATGGGACGTTATCTATAAAGCAGTAAAGGATGGCAAATTGACACTGCATGGTTCAATGCACAGCTATTGCAAATCTGGTTATGATTGCGATATGGACGGTGTGGTCACTCCCCAGTTCTGTGTTGATTGTGGCTCTGGAAGTAGCATCATTGACGAGCAGCAGGCTAAGTGGTGGCAGAAAAAGCACCGCAGTCTAGTTGCTTACATGGAATCTGGCGAAGAAATTTCGGTAAGTGAACATAGCCACTATGTCACTCAAGTAAGAGCCGCAGAGAAAGTCATGGCTGACTTTGATATGTCCTTTACCCCTTTTGAACCTGATTTGGAGGTAGCTAACTTATGAGCAAGAGCGAAAATACACTATTAGTATTAGAGGCAGCTCTAGAGCGCATTAAACAAGGAAAACCTAAACGTATTCCCGCTCACCGTAAACTTAGTGTTAGAGCTGTCGAGGAAGAGGCGAATTTGGGTAATGGCAGTGGCTATTACTACCCTGATTTTGTTGAGAAGGTTAAACAGACCAAAGCTGAAATTGCGACAGGCAAAGGTGAAATAGTCCAACCAGAGATCCAGACTGTACGCACCAAGCTAAACGAACAAAAGCGTATCAAGCAAAACTACAAAGAGAAGTATGATACCGTTAGGCAGCAATTAGCAGACTTTGCAGCAGCTCAGCATCATCTGAATGACAGACTCGTTAAAGCTCTTAGTGATAAAGAAGAGTTAGAGTTTGAAAACACCAACCTTAGAGCACAATTGGCTGAACTGAAAAAGACGAAAATTATACAAATAAAGTAGCCTTCATCTGCATGACTTTAATGCTTATGACCTGAACTTCCAAAGGGTTTAGAAGATTTTACTTAGGTTGCGCAGGTCATACAAAAAACATTTACAAATCTAAATTATACTCTTCGCCATTTTGGACTTTTTGAAGCAAATCTACGGCATTTTACGAGTATTTGTGAGTCATGGACTTTGCTCCCGTTTTTATCGAGAGATGGTAATTATTATCAGAGTTTTTAATGTTGACTCCTTTATCCTCCCATATCTTATTGAGCAGTTGCTCTGCGTGGTTCCAATAACTCCCCCCCAAAGCCTTAGCAACATCAGTCAAAGTGTAATCAAAATTAGCGTTTAATGCCTGAACATCAGTAAGGTGGGTTATTCCAAATAAAGTTGGTAATTTCTCAGAGTTTTCCTCAATATCCTGAAGCATTTTAAAGTTAAAGGGCAATTCCTGCTTAGGTAGATCTGAGTTTGCTAGCTGATACGTCCGAGCAAGCAAGGAACGGATAAGCCGCGGGTTTACCGTTATCTCAGGAGTGCAAGATGACAAAGCATCAAAAATCCACTTGAAGCCAGAAGCATAAATAACCTTTAGTCGAACGCTTCTCGTCGCATCAATAGTAACTAGTTGTTCTGTTGGAAGATCGCGCTTATTCTCTGAATCTGGTTCAAAACACACCATATAGATGTTTGGTATTAACTCACCATTAGGCGCAAGGATCTCGTCGATATCTGACAAAATACCTTTAATGTTGGTATCTGTAGCGCTATAACCAAAGAAAAAGAGTGGGTGTTCTGCGAAGTAAGTCAATAATTTAGCACTTAAATACTTTTTCCGCTTATTGAAGTCAGTATAGTCTTCGGCTGTAAGAACAATCGTTTCATATTGAGATGAACAGCCATGCATTTTGAGAATTTCACCGTAAGAAGTATAATTGGCTCTCACTATCTCTTGTCCAACAACTTTATGATAGTCAGGAAAAATTTTCTCTAAGGCATCATCGTAATTTGTTGTAATAATAGAGTGGGGCTTAACCTTTCTAAGTGATTCAATTTCATCTCTATAAGCATTAGCTTTAACATCAAACTTGTCAGCTAAACCATTGATATAAGAAGCCACTTCATACTTGATATAACTATCTTTAGTTACTTCAGGTTCAAACATCTCATTGGGAAACTTATCTTGCCCATCCTCCCAAGCCCACTCTGAATAAGTGTCAGCAAAAACAGATGCAATTTTTGTATTATCCTTGGCGTACTGCTGCTGATAATAAGCAAAGCGCTTTGTGATAAGAGGGCAACGCTCAGCTAAATCAAGCATTAGAGTATCCCAGCAAGGGGCATCAAAATACCTCTGAGACATGCCTGAGCCAACAAACAAAATGGGCTGCACTTGTAAATTTTCCATACAGGCTTCGATGTCTGCTTTAACAGACTCTTTATATTGCTCGTAAATCATCGATCTCCCTCTCAAATTGCACTTACCTAAGCCCTCTTAGACAGATATGCTTGTAGTTTATATTCAACCATTCTGACGCTATAGACAGTATTTTGACAAGCACATAATCTGTAGATTTAGACAGTCAAATACTAAAAAGAAAAAATAAGCAACATAAGGCATAAAACAGACTCTTTTATATGTCACTAATTATTGCATAGACACAGTTCTGGAAAGTGCTAAGGTAAACTTACTCCCCTCTTACGAAAACCAAAACAATCAATTGATTAAAAGGGGAAAATTGAACCTTGCAAATCGTAACATCTTATCGATTCCAGCGTTGTAAAATCAGACAATCATCAACTTGAAGTTATAGGGGGCGGTTTTGAGCAACACTCAACCCATATCCAAAACAGGTATGCAAGAAAAACTAAAGCAAGCGATCATCAGCGACGGGCCAAATACTCGTTACTTTCAAAGTCGGTTGCATGAATTAGCGTTTTATTATTCGCAACTCTGCGAGTATCAAACCAATATCTACGATACACACTTACAGTTTCGACCCATTCACCAGAAAGATATATCAAGAGCACGCGACCTGAGAAAACTACATTTAGCCTTATTTCATGAGTCTAAAAGCGAAGAGCTTGCCGAGATGGGGATTGATGCAAAGGAAGTAACTCAAAACATCAAGACAGCATTTGCTCAACTGACTTTGGGGAAATTGGGATGAGTTCATTTAATCCACCCGAGATCAGATATCAATACCTGAATTCACTGGGTATCACCTCAGAGGAGTTGCATGAACAGCACCGTTTAGCCTCAGCATTGATCGACAGCTTAGATAAAGGCACATTGACCAGTATTCGAAATGCTTTCTTAGACTCGACAAGAACGAGTAATGCTGGCGAACTTTTCATTAACATCGATAAGATAAATATCTTGTTGCGTACTGGCAATTCTGGAGCAGAACATTCCATGATACGCAATGGCTATGGCAGGTTAGTCTCACCTACCCGAAGTCATACGATAAATGGAGATAGGTGCATATCTGGCTTTGACTTTAAAGCATTGATTGAGGCGAGAATTCACATTTCTTCACGGAGAAATCAACGGCAAAACCTGTACCTCCGATACGTACATCAGTTGGTAGAGTACTTAATTTATCATCCAACGCTACGCGATTATCATAATTTATACGCTGATGAAGTGGAGCGATATCGACCACAACTAAAAAAATCCCGAATTGAACACTATAAAATCACACAGTGCGAATTTACTGGCGAATGCATTGATAACAACGCTAAGGTTGAATTTGCTCACATTGACAGCGTGGTAACTAACCCGCACAAGGCAATTAGCATTGATAATGGAGTAATTATACTCAAAAACATACATTCAGACATGACTCGAAAGCACATCCATACCTTCGAAGATATGTTGGATTATTGCATTGAGAATAATTACAGTATCTTATGGGCTGATAACTATGTCCGATAACGGTATCGCGTAAAAACTGTTAAAGGCAAAAATAATCGTATTCCCTTAGTCAGTTTTCTGGAAAGTGGTATCATCAGTGCTCCATTTTTAGAAAAATGGCCAAGAATCGATATTTTTCTGGAAAAAGCTAACAAGCCTTACCACTCAAACCTTTCCAGATTTATTTCAGAACCCACTTGTGTTGGTAGTTCGTACAGAGGCCAGAAAGTTTGTACACAAAGCCAAGATTGGGATAATAAAGTTTGTACAGTAGTTATTAAGGCCAACTAAAACATGGTGTTAGAGGTATGACTTACCGCAAGGTGCAGACAGAACTAAAGGGTGCAGCAAACCGATTACTCCTATTAGTGTACAAACTATATTGTACCAACTACCGCAACTAACTGATTTACTGTCCCGTTATGTACAAACTTTATTATGCGAGAACATTGGCTTGTGGCGACAAAAAAGTCCTCCCTCAGGTTGCATATTTCACCACCAGCCAATCCGGTTGGTTTTCGGCTAAAGTCTTGCGAATTATTCCACTCGGAATAATTGACCTTTGGGTGTATAATCCTACGGGGTTCTTATGGGTGAAACAGCATGTTCTTGTTAAACAATACAAATTTTGACATTAGCACTGCCGAGGAGATCCCTGAACGCATTCAGTTATTGATTGACTCATCATCTCCGCTAGAGGCAAATCTAATGACAATCGTAACTCAACGGGAAATGTATCTTGCCAACTTTTCCCGGATGAATGATCAAGAGAAATCCAATTTTGTCGCTTCGTTGACGCGCATGTTCATGCGTAACTCGTGGACTAGATAATTTTCAAGGTGTTTTGTGAATTTCTATCAGAAAGGAGGAAGTGAATATTTATTTGTCTGTGACCTGTTTAAGGAGCTTCGGAAAAAAAGCAACTTATCTCAGGCTGACGCGGCCAACCATATCGGTGTTAACCAATCTTTCATTTCCAAGTTCGAAAATGGTCATACTGGGATTGACCTATTTGATGCATTAGCTCTCCTTGACTTGTATGGTATCGATCATGTTGATTTTTTCTATATGCTTGATCAGTTTAAAAAAAAGGAGATTAGAAAAGGTGCTCTACTCGACTACTTTTTATCAAGAAGCTAAACCTAATTACTCCAAATCCCTTTCATTAGATTAAACATCGAGTAGTTTAAATTCTTGCGTTCATCGCCTTGCGGGTAAGGATGCTTGTCATGATGTTCTTTAGGCACATCTGAAAGTAAAGTGTCCATAACAAGCCAATCACAACTTATTCCTTTGCTTATAAGTGAGTCCTGGACAAAAGCTTCAAAAGCCCTGGCTAACATCTCGCTTCTTTCTATCCAGTATTTTCGCGCTCCCTTCTGGCCTGCCAGTTTCTGTGATTGATTGAAATACTTAGTACCAGAGCAAAGTTGCTTAGTAATGATATTCCTCATAAGGAGAATGTTTTTCCTGAACTTATCAGGTGCGTTTTCCATGTCTACGCCAGTAATAAACTCACTGATCAATTTACCCTCATATCCTCTAGACCTTGCCAGAAGAGCATCAACTCCGTGGAACCACTCGTGAGAAATTGCACCAGGTCCACTCCGCCGAGTCAAATTGATGATATTTAGGTCTGGCTCATAATGGGCGCTTGCTTTCCCCTGCCCCCTTGCGCCGAAAGCTATGCCAAGTTGTCCTCCAAGCCCTATCCATCCGTCTGGTATCTCTAATATATGAGCTAATACCTTGAATGCATAAAAGCTATTGTTTACAAACAGTTGACGTTCTTTGTCTGGCATAGAGCTCCCAAACTGAACTCCTCTAAAATTGAACGTGTTTATGAATTGTTCTGGTGTAACATCATAGCTGAGCTGTATGTTTCTTATCGTTTCGATTTTCTTTCTGGGGATATAGGGCGATACATCTAAATTCATGTGACAACGTAATGCATTTATAGCATCCGTTTCACTTTTGAATTTGTTAGGGAACTCTTCTGTTTCTTTATATACAAACCGTTTTCCTTGTATCGAGCACAGTCGGTAGAATCCCCCCTCGAAGGCCACCGGAAATAGGTCAACATTGTATGGCTTGATTGTATAAGGCCACCCTAATTTTGGCAGCAAATGAATTAAAGATGATTGTCGTAGCGTCAAGGCAAACGGAGTTTTGTAGGTTCTATTTTCACCTCTACCAACAGCGTACAATGGGTAAACATCTCTAATATGTTGCCTACCAGTTTTCTTAGGGATACCCATCCGACTCCGAAATCGTTCCGGTAGCAACTTTACATCATCATTGTCAGCTACGTTTTCAAACAACTCTTGCAAAACAAGTAGTGATTTTTCGTATGCGTTTGTCCATTGCTCTTGACTGACAGATGGCTGAGCTGGACGGGGGTTATTCCTCCAACCAGAATAGTAAACCGATAAATATGCGCATACTTCAACTGACAGACCATCATCACACAATTCTTGCCAATTAGGTTCCGGCCAAATTGATTTAAGGCTAATGTTTGTGTCGCCGTTATCTTTCCCTAATACCAAATGCTTCTTTGCAAAAGGTAAATACTCTCCGGTGTCGTCTAACTTGCCCATATAATAAGACTCTTGGTTCTACTATAGAATTACACTTATACACCAGAGAACACTTAGTTAACTAACGCGGAAATGCCCAATCTCGGCAGATTTATAATGCATGAACAAAGCCTTAAAAATCCAGCCTTCTTACCGATGCTTGTTCGCGTACTTGAGTTGGGTTCAATTGAAGTGCTTGGTTCATATGGTGTACTCCTTTCAAATGGGTACACCAACCCCAAGAGGGTGATGTACCCTCGTGGGTTATAAAAAGTGAATTAATGCTGTTTATTTATGGCGACCAGCTATCGCACATCAGCGCTCAAGGCACTTTCCTAAGAAACCTGTTTAGGATGCTTAGGAAAGCGAGGGGTTTCCCCCTGCGCTTTTGAACTATCCCAGGTTAACGACAGGGATACTTGCAACATTGACATTGAATACCCTGTCTATAACACTTTTTGCGAACTCAGCTACGGCGTATCCAATTGCCGAGTCCTTCTTATTTACACATATTTCAATTCGGGAAAAAGGAGTCAGGGGCAATGTTTCGCCTTCATGCTCAGAGCTATATTCAACAAGACATTCCCCATTTTCATCAGTACAAACATAAAGTTTATTGTTTTTAATCAAAAACCAGTCTGTAGCAAAACTATCGTGGTAAGTAAGACTACTAGTTTTTTTTACAACGACAGCCTGATAAAACCTTTGAACCTCTCCACCAGAAGCAATGTGTTCAACAACATTAATATAGTGGTATTGATATCCATCAATATTGCTATCGGTATCAATAATCACTTCCTGCCTTAATGAAGTGTTAAAAATATACTTAATCATTGTTATCTCCTTAGTTTTTAAGGAGAGAGCCCCTAGAGGGCACATCTCCCTCCAGGGTTAAACTGAAAAATTAATATTTATTCATTCAAAGTTAAAAACCATCGCTTCATTGGAACAGTAACTTCAATCATTCCATTACCACAATAAGCTCCCCAAAAGTTATAAGTAGTCTCAAACATATCGAACTCGAATAGTGTTTGAATATGCTTATCAGTAATGGGGTTAAATGGTCCACCGCAGCCAACATGCATCGCTATGCCATAATCTCGCATATCGAAATCATCTAGGTTTTTTCCACCCACAGAAGCTATCAAATTCTCACCTCTGATTTCACCTTCACGTAAAAGCAAGACTGCTTCTTCGTAACTCGCATATTGTGTCGTTAAATTCACAATATGGCCATGCTTAGGTTTGTGTTGTTCCGATAGTGATTTCAGTAGTTGCTTCACACTCTGAAATCTTGCGTAAAGCCCTGGCGTGAATTGTCCTGCGAAAGTTAAGTTCGGACAGATCAACTCAAGCATGTCGTCAGGTATAGAACTAAGCCCCATTTGCTTTGCAAGCGGCTCAGCTTTTTTCATTGCATCTTCAACTACCATTGGGTTTCGAAGATGTTGCGGCATATCCATAGTTATTCTCCTTTGGTGAGACGAACAGACCCATCAGGTTTGGTTCCCCTCAGTAATTAGATGGTCCGGTAGCTAAAATGCTACCGGAGTTTATTAACAATCTGAGCTGCCTGTTCTGCAAACGGCCCAGAGTAATGTATGTCCATTTTTTTTGAACACCAGACAGTTCCAATTATTAATTGGTTGAAGTTTCTGTCTTTGTAACGTTGACGCATCAATTCTAGATAGGCGCTCTCATCACCTTCCCACCCCAAAGGAGGTGAGAAGGGACAAGTAGCTTCGTTACCTGGCTCAGTGTTTACTTCTGCTAGGTTATACACGCCCATAAGCACCTGCCCTACGCGCAATAAACTCGCGGAGTGTACTAATCGGCGGGAATCCCATCTGTCCTTGAGTTACCAGGACATCGTTCCAATCTATACCTTTTGCACGAGGTGGAATGGGCAGCTTAGGTAACAGCACATGAACTGTATATCCTTGCTTTTCAAGCTTAGATTTCAGCACATTTGCGGAGCGTTCCCCTGTTAGCGACTTATCCTTATCTGCAAAGATAACGACAGTGTGGATGTCTAACTCGTCTGGAACTTCAAAGTTTTCCAAAAGAGTAGCATTCACTGTGGACCATGTAGGGATGTGAGTAGCACGGAACCCAGACAATGCTGTTTCCAAGCCTTCTGCCAAACCTAATACTCCTTCTGTTGGCATACCTAAGCGAACTGCACCGCCAGTGACACTCAATCCATCAGGAACAGGCATCATCTTTTTAGCGCATTCTACTTTGGCCTTCTTACCACTTTTGGTCAGATATGTACGATGTAAAGTAACCAAGTTTCCTTTCGCGTCTCGGATGGCTTGTACTGCGGCTGGAAATTTTCCAACCTCATTACCATCTTCATCGTAATAGGACATACTTGGGTGGAATCGCAGGCTGTCTGTCTGTTCTACTACATCATGTGCAAACAAAAGTTTGCGATTGACGAAATAGGCACGTAACGGCTCAGCTGCTGCACAGTTAAAGGGCAAACATTCATTCCAGATCTTCTCAATTTTTTCACAAAGGCGAGCATTGTAAACACGTTCGCGTTGAGCTCTCTTTTGCATTTCCTCTTGAAGTTCCATCAACCAAGGCTTTGACTGCTCAGCAAAGAGCGGAACAACCTTGCTTTCTGAATGTTCTTGTTCAACTACGGCTTCTTGGTGATGCTCAACAGGGCTACATGAAGAATGATTATCCTCATGTTGTTCTGTCGGAACATTTGAATCAGCCCATGACTCTTCGTTATAAGAACCAGGAGCAGAGTGAGAGACATAGCTGCTGTTTGAAACCTTTGCCTGCGCTACAGACTCTGGTTTAGCAGTACGAACACTCTTAGTTTTCACTTCAACCAACCACGTATTGCGATGTGTTTGAACTGGTTTCTCACCAATGATCTCTCCAGTGCCTTCTTCAAATACAGGCTGCATTACGGTAACAGCTTCACGTCCCAAATTTGTGAGAGTGACTTCATCACCATATACAGCACCGCATTCTCCGATTGCTCTTTCTAGATCAACGCCCCAAATCTTACGTTCATTGCCCGTTGATAAACGAATGTAAGCAAAATAGCTTGGTTCATTTATCGGGTCGTCCTGGTAAGGAGCTTGACCGTGAGCAATTAAAGTGCCCTGATACTTAGGGCGACGATTTGGATCGTATTTGGTGTTATTCACTTTTGCCGGAGCAGATTGCTGTGCTCGGCGCGGTGAACTTGTATTATTGGAGCTTTGCTGACGCTTGAAATGCTTTGGAGCCATCAACAAGTCACCAACTTGCTGTAGGCATTCAGTAAAATCCCACCCTCTTGCTTGGTTTAATAGCTCAAAGCCATCATGCCAAGAACCGCAAGAACAAATAGCACCACCTGTTTCGTGAGCATCTTTGAACATACGGAAGTCTTTTTTTCCACCATGAAACGGACATGTAACATGGGACTTTCCCGCTTTTTTGAGTGCTGGTTCCAGTTCAGGCATTAAATGCGCCAAAATGAAAAGCCATTGACCCTTAGCGAGGCTACGAACTTCGTCTGCTTTATAGAAATATGAGTTATCCATAGTGTTTCTCCTTAGCTGAAACCCCGACATCGAGGCTTCCCTAAGTCCCCCCGTATCAGGGGCTTTAGGGAAACCCCGACACCGGGAAAAAATAGCCAAGGAGGCTCCCCTACCGGAGATGCTCTCCCCGGCTGGGGTTTGATTTTGGGCTATTGACCATTAACTCTGCGTATGGCCTTACCCAAGAAGGATTGCATCAGGTGATTACCTGATGATTTGAAGTAAGTTAGCCAGTCGATCCAATTCCACTTAGCGTAATCATCAAGAGATGGAGGGTTAAAAGCTCCCCAAATCTTACTGTTTACGCCTTCGCGGAGAACGTAAGCTACTTTCTCGATTACTTCTTCTTTACTCATTAGAGTAGAGATTTTGCAAGGAGGCATCATAATGAGGCTCTCTGCTTGTTCATGAGTAATCTTCTCTATGGTGCCAGCGTTGATATCCACGACAAACGCTTTGGTTTCTGGTCCTTGTTCTGACCAGATCCAATACGTTATATGAACGGGATTAACGCCAAGTCCGACCGGAACGATTTGAGTTCCAGAAGGACGCAGTAACCAAACGAATTTACCGCTTGGATTGCTTTTGAAACGTTCGAGCTCTTTACCATCAATCTCCAAATTAGATTTGAAATGGAGAGGTAGTTTTTCCGCATTCGAAATTTCAAGCATACGTTGTTGCAGATGTTGCAGAATTGCAATGTTAGACATAGGTGTACTCCTACAGTTTGCAGGTACACCTGGCCCATGTCGGGTTGGTGTACCCGACTGGGTTATGAAGGGTGAAAGAGAACTTTCACTTAAATTGAATGCTGTTTGTTTTTAGCGACCAGCTATCGCGTCTTCACTCTCAATGAGAGTAGAATTCGTCACTTTCCGTTAGGTGCTCTATAACACCTAAGGGAAAGTGGGGGCTTTCGCCCCTCACTGTTAATCATCGTAGAAATATCCTTGCTTGTCACACGACTCTGATGCCGAATAGGCTTCATATCGCGCATTTTCGTTAAACGAAAATTTCAGAGGATAAGCAATTGAAGGCGGAGTTTGCTTTGTTAAACGTCCATTCCATTCATGCTGTTCCATTGTGCCAGATACTCCATCGACGGTGAACATTTCATCATAACCATTTATCTTTACAATCGGGAAGTCAAACAAGCCAAGAGCTTCTATCACCATCACCTTGTCTGAACAAGCATAAACTTGCTTGTTCTTATCTCGGTAAAAATCAAAGCCACAGCTCAGATAAACCCCTATGATCCGCAAAGTTTCGTCATCCATTCCAGATGCAATGTTCTTATCTAAGTTTGCTTTTGCCAGCCAGACATGGGCGTTGACTCCACCAAATATTCCATAGCCCTCGTAAGCATTTTCCTGTAATGGTTTCTGACCATGAGGTTGTAGTAAGTAAACAGTGCGAACTTGACGTCCAGAATATACATTCGAGATGCTTTCTTTTGAATCACACGTTTTCCAGCTAAAAAATCCCATAGTGTTTCTCCTTCAATTATTTAAATCGAAGGGGGTTGCCCCACAAGGGGAGCAAGCCCCCCTCTAGGGTTAAGTAAAAATGTTAGGCCGCTTTACGAACTAACGATTCCTGCATTTGATGATGTTCTGATATAGCATTTTTGAGCTGTATTTTACGAACTTCTGCTATGGCATTACTGACCAATTCGCGGCGGTAACTTCCATAACTTCTGTCATTAACATCTATAACCAGGCCACCTATAGATTCAGATGCTAGTTCCTCTTCCGTCTCTCGGTCGAGGATCTTAGCTTCCAACCTCAGATAGCGCTGCTTACCATCAACAATATCCTGTATTGTTTGTAATGCTAACTCTTCGTCCCAGCATCCAATATCAAAGTCATGCTCGGGATGCTCTTTAAGCTGGACTGTGTAGTCAGCTGTATTAAACTCCCAGGAAACAACTTCTTCGTATGGCGTACCTTCCACCAGCGCATAGCCTTCGGCTTCAAGCTGTTGGGATGTAGATTTGATGTCATGTTCGAGACGACCCACAAAGTCGTTCCAAATGCTTTGCCATCTAGTGATGTGCTCATCAGTCACTTCACCTGTTACCAGACCAGCGGCACGAATCGCTTCAAAATGCTCCTCAGAGAAACTTTCAAAATCGACTTCATGAAAAAGATCCATGCAGTTATAGTGGCTGTACCGATGCCCATGAGAGTTTCGCTCAATCGACATTCTGCAACATCCTATATCTGCTTCCCTTAATATTTCCAACATAGATAATGCTTCTTTACGAACCAAAAGGTTTTTTACGCGAAGTACGGCGTTTTCACCTGCTGTATTTGGGTCATAAATTCGCAGCATAAGCTTCTCTATATCATCCTCATCGAGGTTTCCATAGAAACTCATACCATCACCTTGACAGTAACTAAGGCTGTACTCGATTGTCAGACCTTCTGGGTAGCCAAGTTTTTTCAGTTGGTTATTGAAATGAGTTTTAATCATAGCTATCTCCTTGTTTTTTTTGAGGAGACACCTCCCCCTAAGGGATTGGTGCCCCCTTAGGGTTTTAATGATTTCGGATTTAATAGTTAAGCACAGATGTCCAAAAGACCTTTCCGAGCGATCAACTGATGCTCTTCAAAGTCTTCCGGTGCAGAAGTGTCATAACCTTCACCATCGCTGTAATCTGGAGTACCCAGCACGATGATGTTGCCTACAACAGGTGAATCTGCACCATGTAATATACAACCGAGCTTGATACCGCTACTGAACAGTCCTTCTTCATCAAGATAAAGACTGACTGTTTTTCCATTCGATAGCTCCCAATCAAAGCTCTGGACCATGCTACAGCCGATTAGCTTATACATAGTTTGTAATCCGTCTTCTTTTGGAATATCGACTGGAGTGCAGCCTTCTGCGGTTATTAAATAGCCTTTGTTAGTGGCCTTAGACATTGCTTCATCACAAATTGACATGGAATCCTCCAAATATGTCATTGAGGGACACCAAGGCCCCAAAGGGGCTTTGATGCCCCGTTAGGGTTTAAAGATTGGTTTACTTATACGGTCACAGCGTCGATATCTAGGTATTGGCGGCAACCTGTTTTAGGGTGACAGCGGTGGCGAAAATTGTGCTTACCACCTTGCGTACCCATGTATTGCCAACACTCTCCAGTAACTGACTCTTCACAAACCGCGTCGCCATTATTTAATGGATGTTGGGCCAATTCGTTCCACATTTTGTCCCATTCATCTGTATTTCTTTGTACTAGTTTGAAGTCATTATTATTCATACTTCGGTACTCCCAACCCACTGCTTTCCAAGGTATGCCTCAACTCCCATACAGGCCCATTCCGAAGAGATGGTTAACATGGAAAGTGTTTCATGAGTCCAAGGTGCAGTTGGCTTGATTCGTTTGAGCTCTTTGCCTTCGAGATCTGTCAGAATAAGATCTGATTGTTCATTTCCAGCAAGAATATCTGGCTCTCCCGGACGCTGATCAGTAACAAATTTGATGTAGCAACCTTCGTCATCGCTACATGACAGCAATTTATCTACTGACAAGTTAAGTCCAGCACCGAACCATTGATCTATTGCTTCGATCTCAGGGAAATCAGATTTCAACTGAGATACAACGCCAATCATCTTGTCGAGAGCATCTTGGAACTCCAGCGCATTGCCAGCTGCCACTTCAAGTTTGCACTTGATATATGCAGCGTAGGTATCGCAGGCTTTCACCAGTTGCTGTTCATAGCCACCTGGGGAAAATGCTTCCGCGACTGCACCTTGAAGCTCCAAAGGTAGCGTGTGAATTAACTGCTCCTCAGCAGCTTTTTCAAGTCGCTCGAACTCCCTCGCCAAAGTGTCATTAGCCTTTTTTACTGGCGTCACAACATCCTGACAGAGAACTTCGGCTACATCATGTAGTGCTGCGTGGGAAAGCATTTTGGCAAGATCGACCTTGTTCCCCTTTTGGTTTGCGACATGACCAGCGAGAAGAGCAAGCAACGTAACGGTAGCACTATGCTCCAAGACTGATTCAGGCTGTACTGAATGCATCAGTGACCAGCGTTTTATCAATCGTTGACGCAAAGCAAGTGCTAGGAATCCATAGTTTGAATTTGACATAGTATCCTCCAATGAAGTTTGAAGGGTACACAGTTACCACATAGGTCCCGTGTACCCATGTGGGTTAAGTTGTGAGAGTCCTTGTGGACTGTTCTTGAGGTGTATTTTCGGCCTGACACCGAAATATTTAATCAGATTTCTGATGGAATGTATTCCATTCAGAATGTAGTTGCTGCTTGTAGGCCAGCTACCTTTCAACGTCAGCAAAGCCGACATTTTTTTTAGTCTATCGCCAATCCAAATGGTTCACGAAACGTCTATTTGCCCTTTTAGGGCGTTTGATTCTCAATATCTCATTGTGGAGTCATTTTTGCTTGATTATCAGTGTCAAATTTTTCGAAGAAATCCCACACAATGATGCACGAATTTTTCCCTCTTGTTGTTGATTAGAGCGGATTTCTCCGCCCCAAATTCACACCCACTTAAATACAGCCCCTTTGCGACCAGCCATCTTTATCCGTTTACCCTCAAAGTAATTCCAGAAAGCACTACTCACGCTATCACAGCGTTGTTTTTGTGCTTTTTGATAGCATAACCAACCCTTTTTCAAATCATGCCAATCTAACAACCACGCATAGTTCTTATAGTAATCAAAAAACCAATTAACCTGATCAGGGCTATCACTATTCAGCGGATAACATTTAACGGCAATGAAAAACCGATTGCCTAAAGTCATTTTACTGACTGCACCGACTTCACCAAAAACCTCAAGGATTAAGGTTTGACCGCAAGCTGTTTGGGATGTGAACATTTCAGACGATACGTTATTCATAATTCCTCCTGCGATTGAAATAACGGTAAACGCCTTATGGTAGGAATGAATCAACGTCTGATTGTTAAAGAGCATGTTTAAGAATTAAGGGATAACTTTCCCCATAGAAATTGCTTTTCGTTTAATAAACCAACTTTGGCAGCGTTAATAAGATTCTGAGTATCAAGAACTCTGTCATAATAACGATCTATTCCTTCTTGATGCTTTTACGCTGATTTGGTCACTACTTTTTTTGCTCCAACTTGGGGTTCTAGGGATTTTCCCCTCTAAAGTAACATAGAATGCTACAGGCTTTGTATTATATAGCCTCCAGCTGTGGGTTACTTTCGTTTCCAAGCTTAATCATCCACGATTGGCTTCGTAATTTCACTAATATCAGGCAATTTTCCGGTATTGGTGAAGTTATACGTCCCGCTTAAGTTGATATTTTGCCATGCAACGGGCGAAACAGCACGAGTGATAGCCGCTTTTTCTTCATCACCTGTCGCTTCAAAGTGTCCCAGAAGATGACTCAGTATCGCGGAGTTGAAGTAGATGAGCGCATTGGCAAGCAATCTTGCGCATTCATTCCAGATAGCGATTTCAGACTCGTTTTTGCCACGGAACTGATCACCATTCACCGACGCAATGGCTCGTCTAAGGAAGTGCCATGCTTCTCCCCGGTTCAGGGCACGTTGCACATACTGCCGCAAACTGGCATCGTCGATGTAGTCAAGTAAATATTGCGCTTTAACCAGTCGATTATACTCCGTCAGAGCCTGTAATATTGGGTGTCCAGAAGGGTAACCAGACAACTTTCTTACCAGCATTGCTTGTGTCGTCCGCTTTGTCTGAAGTGACAGAACAATACGCCTGATATCTTGCCATCCCGTTGTAATAACATTCGTTCTGATAGGCTTCTTTAGCGCCAGTATGGTGCTGCCTTGTTCACTTTCAGTCACATCAAACAGATCGTTGATGACGCTGTTAAATTGCGCGTATCGCGGTGCAAAGCTGTAGCCGCATAGATCCAATAAAGCGAAGTTGACGTGATTGACACCGTGTGTATCTGTCGAGAGTACGTCAGGTTTGATATCGCTGCTGTTGGATTGCAACAGATCATAGATATAGTGTGATTCATGCTCGTTGGAGCCGATTATCCGTGCATTCAGCGCGCTGTGATTGGCGACCAGGGTCATGGCCGTGATCCCTTTATTGGTACCGAAGTACTTCGAGGAATACCGGGTTTTAAACGTTTCCAGATGCGTTTCGAATTTCTGACCATCCGCACTGGCGTGCAACTGGTCCTCCTGAATATGGTAGTGGCGGAAGATGGGTAATGAAGCCACCGCATTATTGATCACGTCGCTGGCATCATGCAGCGTTTCAGGTCGGATATAGTTAGCCTGTACTGTACTCAGGTGTTCATAACTGCGGTCGGAGATCTGCGCCATACCATACACACCACGGTGAGTGGCGTTAGCAATCAGAATGGCCAGTAAATCATCCTGATGAGTAGTTCCCTGTTTTTGTATTGGCAGCACATGTGTCAGGCATCGCATAAACCCGGTTTCGCGCTCAACATACCGCAGGACATCCGCGATACCGACTGGCTGCATTCGCTTAAAGAAGGGATTGTTGACCAGAGATGTAGCGCCTTTTGTTGGCAGGTGCCAGCGGGTGCCCGAGCGATTTTTCATGATTACATTGCGATTATCTCCCTCATCAATATGGCGCGCCACGTCTTTGAGCGCGCTTTCCAGTCGATGTTGTTTCTCCTGTAACAATGCGTCAACAGGTTGTTTTAGTCTGTCCAGCGTTGATGACTCCAGCAGTGCATCCTGCGATGTTTGGGGGATCAGGTCGTCTTCCAGTGCCCGGTATTTGGTGACATTTGACAGATAAATACGTCCGTTCAGTCGTGAAGTTAACTGCCGGTAGAGCAGCCATTCATAACGTTGCGGATTAACGTTATCCTGTTTCACCAGCCATGGGAGGTGCTTTTTGGGGATAAGCGACGTATCCATTGTCATCAGTGATTCACCGGATACAATTTCCGTTTGCATCTTTTGAAGTTGGGCGACGACGGCTTCTGAGCCTTTACCGGCCTCACATTCAAGGCACAGGAACACTGGTCTTAACAACTGTTCCAGAAGGTTTCGTTGTTCGTCATAATATTGCCACTGGTACTCTTCCACGGTCCGTTTCTGTTTTTTCAGGTAAAGGCAGAGGGTCTGGATATCCCTGTCATTCA
>NZ_JAWOWA010000039.1:0-23646 GCF_033340195.1 Vibrio sp. 1457 | reverse complement strand
GGCTACGACGATTGATAGGCGTAGCCGCTCAGATCGTAGTTTCTTGATTTAGTTCCATCGAATTACGCAACAAAGCCGGACTAAAGTGCACGTATTGGTTAAAAACGTCGATTCGAAACAAAGAAAGATCATGTTCAATTTAAAAGATGCAGAACACACGGTAGGTTAGTCTGTTTTAGGTTACTTTCTAATCCATTAATCAAAAATAAAAAATAAGCTTTTAATACCGCAATTAACTTGTGACATTTCGCTGACATCGACTCATTCTAAAACCCTAATATCTGACAAAGGAAACGAATCTAATTTTTGTTTCCAGACACCATCGCAGAGTGTATTTCCAGCACTCTGTTTGCCTCGAGAGGTTCTTATGACAGCCTAGGATCTCTCGAGGCTTTTTTGCACCTATTCAAACCACCTGATTCTACATCACAACTATTATCCCCTACACAAGCTGTACTTTTTAACTAGTGCACTAGATCGCGAACTCTGATTTAAGCAACTGATCACACAACCACTTCTAAATTTTGGGTATAAAAGTATCAATACTTTCGCTAACTAGGATGTAAATAATGAAAAACTCGTTTGATCTCACTATGCCCAACGAAGAAGGATACTTTGGTGAATACGGTGGTAGTTTTGTTCCACCTGAGCTTGAACAAATCATGCATGACATCAACGCAGCTTATGAGGAATGCAGCAAAGATCCTGAATTTAAAGCGGAACTCGCTCGCCTGTATAAGCACTTTGTTGGACGACCTAGCCCAATCTTCCATGCGGAAAACTTGTCTAAAAAATACGGAGCAGACATCTACCTAAAGCGCGAAGACTTAAACCATACAGGCGCACATAAAATTAACCACTGCTTAGGGGAAGCCATTCTCGCTAAAAAGATGGGTAAGAAGAAACTAATTGCAGAAACTGGCGCAGGGCAACACGGTGTTGCGCTTGCTACAGCCGCGGCATTGGTTGGCTTGAAATGCGATATTTACATGGGTGAAGTTGATATCGCCAAAGAACATCCGAATGTCGTCCGCATGAGAATCCTTGGTGCTAATGTCATTCCTGCCACTCATGGGCGCAAAACCCTCAAAGAAGCGGTAGATTCTGCATTCGAAGCTTATCTGAAAGATCCTGATACACAACTTTATGCGATAGGCTCTGTCGTTGGCCCTCACCCATTCCCTAAAATGGTGAGAGATTTCCAATCAATTATCGGTAACGAAGCACGAGTTCAATTCAAAGAAATGACCGGCAAGTTACCCAATAATCTCGTCGCATGCGTTGGAGGTGGTTCTAACGCGATGGGGCTATTTACTGCTTTCTTAGAGGATGAACAAGTCGCCATTCACGGCGTTGAACCTGCGGGCCGCTCTTTGCAAAAGGTTGGCGAGCATGCTGCAACACTCACACTCGGTGAGCCAGGTATCATGCACGGATTTAAGTCTTACATGCTTAAAGATGCGCAAGGCGAACCTCAGGAAGTGTACTCTGTAGCAAGTGGCTTGGATTACCCATCGGTTGGACCTCAGCATAGTTACTTAAAAGACATTGGCCGTGTCAATTACGGCTCAATCAGTGATGACGAAGCGATTGATGCCTTCTTTGAGCTGTCTCGTGAAGAGGGAATAATCCCTGCTATTGAATCCTCACACGCTGTCGCTTACGCAATTAAACTCGCACAGCAAGGAGAAACCGGCTCGATTTTGATCAACTTATCAGGCCGTGGTGACAAAGACATTGATTTTGTCGTTGAACACTACGGCGCAAAATACGGCATTGAATCACTCATATAGCCTAACTCCGTAGCCTAACCCTACATGCAAAAAGCTACCTGGTACTAGGTAGCTTTTTGTTTTTGTCTACTATTTTAAGAAGCAAGTCCCTTTACTCACTGCTCTCACTATACCTTTAGAGCATAATTCGATTAACCGATAAGAGCTGGAATGCCTGGAAGCTGACCAACAATAGCAAGGGAGCCTGCACATACGATAAACGCAGTGCCAGGAATCAGATATTTATCTTTGCGCGATAGTTCGTTAGCACGCTCATGGTCGCCGATAAGCCCGAGGTTATCCAACAGCATCGTGATTGCCCAACCGAAGACTGGATTAACGAATGCACAGGCAAAAATACAGATACCTGCACTGAGTGAATCTTTATGCTTATGGATCATCTGCATACCCGCTTCAAGGAGTGGTAAGAATACACCCACAATCAAAGCAACGCGCAGAACAGGTTCCCACATTGCTAGATCCATTGGGTAGCCAATTACCGCCGCCGCAATACACATGAAACCCGTCAACAGAGCGCCACCTGGAATAGGACGCTTGGCAATTGCGGCAGGAATCATGTACGTTCCCCAAGAAGAAGCTAGGTTTCCGCCCCCTAAGAGTGAACCAACCCCCTGACGAACAGATGCTCCGACCATCGTGTCGTCGACATCCATGAGTACACCTTTCGCTTCTTTTGGGTAGTTAAGTTCTTGAAACACACGATGGCCGAGATAATCAGGGGACCACATAGCGACTGCCAGTAGAGCAAATGGAGTCACGGCAATAAAGTGCTCTAGGGTTGGCCAGCCTAGCTGCCAGCCTGTATCTTCCCCCCACCAGTAGAATGGACTGAAATTAGGTAGGCCCGGTTCTGTGGTAAAAGCAAACTCAGCGCCCATCAAATAAGCAACAATACCCGCGAGTGCAGAGCACAATGGGATAGCGAGCCAACGTTTATTGATCTTGGCTAAGTAAGCGTAAACCATAACGGTTAGGCCTATGACCACAAACGAAATGTAACCTTGGTCCGTACTTGCAGCCCACGCTTCCGTCTTATTAATTTGCCCGAGCAACCCAACGGCACCAAGGTAGATCAACAACCCTCCTCGAACCCCGATACCAGTAAGAGTCATGAGTTTAGAGCCACCTTTGGTTAAGGCGAGAATTAACCCAAAAACACACACCATCAAACCTAGCGCGAGAGGGTGCCCTCCTGCAGCTGCAATCATAGGAATCAGCGGTATCATTGGGCCATGGGTTCCCGCTAAGTTTGCATTCGGGTTTAGGATGGCAGAAAACAGTATGACGAACAGGGCTCCAGCGATAAGTAATTCGTAACGCACGTTTTCTGCAATGAATTCCGGAGATAAACCAAACTGAGCAGCAAAAGCGGAAACCATGGCAGTGACCATAACCACTTTACCAATGGTTGCTGCTAATGCCGGTACCCAGTCTTCGATTTCAATACTGTAATCACGTGAAGGCAAATGAATTCCCCAGCGACGGAAACTCATGACGGTTAAATCATGATTTAGAAAGTCTTCTCGGCTTTCAAATTCATGCGGTTTTTTGCGCACATCCCTGTAAAAAGTCTTACTTTTGTCAGACATTGAGTCATCCTTTTATGTTTCAACGTTGAACTACGTCAACTAGAGTTTCGCTTGGTAGACAGGCCTTCGACCAATACGAGACAACACCCACATCAAACTTCTAGGCCATACTAAGAAAGCGGCATGAACCAATTTTGATTTTGAGCTTATTAAGCATGTGTTGCTATGGGTAGGAATATTAGACATTAGTAAAAGAACAACAAAAATCTCACTTATTACACAATAATTTAACATCGAGCTGGGACGCTTGAACTTTTAAGAGTCATTTTTGAGCAGAGAGCCAAGTAGAGCGGCCAATTCCGATTTATACTTTCAAGGTAGAGAGCACTGTGCTCGCATCCATCGCAAAGTAACTATAGATATCTCTACATTGTATACTTTGTTAAACTCCGCCCTTTAATGAGTAAGGCCCTTAAAAATGATGACTGACGAAGAGAGAATCGAGCTGCAACAGAACAATCCACTGCACGGATTAAAGCTAGAGACTATGTTGCAAGAGTTAGTGGATTTTTACGGCTGGGACATTCTAGATACAGCAATGCGTTTTAATTGCTTTAACACTAAGCCTTCGATTGCAAGTAGCGTGAAGTATTTAAAGAAAACCGAATGGGCGAGAGAAAAATTAGAAAACTTTTACCTTTATCGCTTTAAGCGCATGCCACGCGCGAGCGAAGAAGAATACAACTTACCACCAAGAGCTCGTACCTTCCCTCATGGCCTTGAACCTAAAGAGCCAATGCCGCTAACCGTTGACTCTATTCTTAAGTCACAAGCCAAAGCAGCGTCTGCATTTAAAAAGCGTTCACCTCGCGGACGCCCTGCTCGTCGCCAATAACACTATCTTGAAAAGCAATAGAGCCCTACTGGTAGCTCCAGCAGGGCTCTATTGTTCTTTAAAGGAATGGCTAGAAGCGAAGACTCAAGCTAGTGAGCATTCCTTTTCTCTAACAACTCCCGTAAGTAAACTCACATGTAGTTTACGTTTTCTATTGATTACGCTTTTTCTTCTTTTTACCCGTACCTGCCGGCTTCGCTCGCGGCTTCATTGGTAAAAAGTAGGCTTCACTCTGATCGTCTTCCACTTCAAAACCGACTACCTGCTCGCGTTCAAGTTGGAACTTATTTTTCTTTTCTATCACTTTGAAATGGTGGTAGTCGTCGTAATCGATAAGAGATAATCCTAAACCTACTTCACCAGCACGACCACTACGACCGATTCGATGCATATAATCAGCAGGGCTACGCGGAAGATCGAAGTTAATCACCACTGGAAGTTTTTCAATATCAAGGCCGCGTGCTGCGATATCAGTGGCAATAAGAACTTGAATCTCGCCAGACTTAAAACCGTCAAGGACACGAGTACGAGCGCCCTGCCCTTTATCACCATGGAAAACTTCAGCGGTAATACCGCGTTTTGACAACTTTTGAGCTAAATGGTTACAGGCATTCTTAGCGTTCACAAAAATCAAAGTCTGTCGCCACTGATGCTGTTTGATTAAGTGCGCGAGTACCGCCGTCTTCTCACCTTTATTTACACTAAACACGCGCTGCACCAAAGTGCTGGCTTCTGCGCTCTGCAACTGAACTTCAACAGGGTCGCGGAGCAACTGCTGAGCCAGCGTCGTGACTTTATCAGGGAAAGTAGCAGAAAATAACAGCGTCTGTTTCTTCTCTGGTAGTAACGCAAGAATCTTATTCAGTTCTTCGGTAAATCCGAGGCTCAACATTCGGTCGGCTTCGTCAAGGACGAGCGTTTCTACTTGGCTCAACTTAATCGCGTTACTGGATACCAGATCAAGTAATCGACCCGGCGTAGCTACGATAATGTCACAGCCACCGCGAAGCGCTAGCATTTGTGGGTTCACCGATACACCACCAAATACGGCAACCGTTTTGATCTTATCTCTAAGATGGTACGAGTAAGATTTGACGTTGTATGCCACCTGTGATGCCAACTCACGAGTTGGAACTAAAATCAGGTGAGAAACGAAGTTACCACGGCGATTGTTTGATCCGTCTTGCTGAACAATTTTTTGCAGGATTGGCAGCGAAAAAGCAGCGGTTTTACCAGAACCCGTATTGGCACCACCAATAATATCTTTCCCTTCAAGGATATCAGGAATAGCACGGGATTGAATGGGTGTCGGTTGGCTGTATTCTAACGCTTCTAGTCGCTCGACTAAGGTTGGAATCAGGCCAAGATCGGCAAATGTCGCTTGCTGTGTTTTATCTGTCATTACGATGAGTGGCTCAGTGCTAGTAAAGGCCGTGTATCTTATGCTATTTCGCGTCTGGATGTTAGAGATAATGGCCCAAACAGAAGATTGGTGAAAGAAGCACTATAGGGTTCAGGAATTTCCTTTCACTAACATGAGTTAATGGTTTCGGTAACCAATACTCTACGACCAAGATGGTAGCGTTCGCGATAAGCAAAGGGAAAAGGAGCCAGGCATTCTGACTCCTGTAAAACAAAACACATTGTATTTTGGGGAAAGAGATTACAAAGGCAGGCCACATCCGAATCAAAGGCTTAACCACACTATTTAAGCCCTGTGGTTTTGAGAGCTTAATATAGCTTGAGAAAACTCCAGGTCACTAATGTCCATCGTTGTCTATTTAACTAATGTAGTGGACTCGGTTGTATAGATTACTTTCTCCCAATACCACGGTTCTTCTTAGGGCAAATTTGACTGCTATAGCCACAATCGTTACTGATGTCGTATATGGAAATACCTGTTGTCAGAAAGGTAACGCGCCAAGATGAGTAATGTTGCATATCATCCTCGTAAGCCCAATTCCTTCACGAGGTAGTAATGGAAAAAATTAATTTATCCCGATATCTGATATGTAGCTTCGCCTTTGTGTTGCTTTATCCTACGGCAATAGATCTCTACTTGGTTGCTTTACCACAAATCGCCCATGACCTGTCTGCCAGCGAATCACAACTTCATATTGCTTTTTCTATTTACCTCGCTGGTCTAGCATCGACTATGGTTTTTGTTGGGCGAACTGCTGATTGTTTAGGACGCAAACCTGTTGCCATTTGCGGTGCAGTGATTTTTACCCTTGCATCAATGTTCGCGGGCTCTGCTGAGACCAGTAATAGCTTCCTAATAATGCGCTTTTTCCAAGGCGTAGGTGCCGCATGTTGCTATGTAGTGGCCTTTGCCATTTTGCGTGACACTCTAGGGGACCCAGAGCGAGCTAAGGTTCTATCGATGCTTAATGGAATTATCTGCTCTATTCCAGTACTTGCCCCCGTGATCGGCAATCTGATTATGATCAAGTTTCCGTGGCCCGTGTTATTCACTGCCATGGCGATAATGGGTGTTGTGATAGGTTTAATTGCTTGCTTTGTCTTGAAAGAAACCTTGCCTAAAACCAAGCGCACAACTTTAAAGGTGAGTGAAGCTTCGAACGAATCACTATCTAACCGCTTTTTCATATCGCGCGTTATTTATACATCTTTAGGCGTCACAGCTATTCTCTCTTATGTAAATACGTCACCAATGATAATAATGGATTCAATTGGTTTTACTCGAGGCGAATATTCAACAACGATGGCACTACTCGCGATGGTAGGTATGACGACATCGTTTTCAGTTCCATTTGCTCTTTCTTGCTTCAAACAAACCACATTGATGTTCGCTGCACAAATGACCAATTTTCTGTCGGCTATCGTTATTCTCGCGGCTCACTTGAATAGCGATAGTCCGACACTTTATATGGTAGGATTCACTCTGCTCAGCATGAGTTTTCCAATGGGGTTTGGTGTGGCGATGAGCCAAGCGTTAAGCCAGTTCTCACGCAAAGCTGGACTTGCAAGCTCTATGCTTGGCATAGGTCAGGTTTCTTGGTCTGCACTTTACATTTGGTTGATGGCGACGCTAGGTGTGTCGGCCGTGATGATGTTAATGATAGCGTTGGTTGCTAGTGGCGTTATTGGACTCTCCGTAATATTATTATTTCCAAATCATAACGTTAGTGAGCCTCATGAAGAAATCTCTTGCCCGACTTGATCTTAATTTACTGCTCACTCTGCAATTGCTACTGCAAGAGCAGAGTGTTACTAAAACGGCGAAAAAACTTAATGTAACTCCCTCAACCGTGAGTAAGTCTCTAGGCAAACTACGCGCTTGGTTTGATGACCCGCTTTTTGTGAATACGCCGCAAGGCCTAAAACCAACAAATCTCGCGACAAACGTGCAAGTGCTTTTGTCAGACTGGATGCAGATCGGTAACCAGATTGTTTCACTCAGAGGTGATGATGTTCCAAGCGGAGTTAAATTTCATCTTGGAGTAGAGTCGCCATTGTCACTCATCATGGTCGACGAACTGACCAAACGAATCCATGACTTTTACCCAGACTCAACGGTAAAGTACCATAACTGGGATGAGGACTCATTAGATGCCATCACTAGCGGTGAAGTGGATATTGGTTTTACTGGCCGCGAAAGCCATCCTCGCTCCAAAGAGTCGTTAGAACTGCTACCGTATTTCATTAACTTCGAAGTGTTGTTCTCAGATTTACCTATGGTGTATGTCCGCAAAGATCATCCTGCGCTCAAGCAAGAGTGGAATTTGGATACTTTCTTAAGCTATGCCCATATCAATGTAGCATGGGAGAAAAATGACAGTTGGGTGTTAGATGAGATCTTGGCTGAGCAGGGACACACTCGAAACGTTAGCCTAACGATGGCGAGTTTCGAGCAAGCTTTATTTGTTGCAGAAAAGCCCGACCATCAAATGTTAACCACAGCACCAAAATATTGTCAGCGATACTGCGAACAGCTTCACCCCAACTTAATAGCGTTGCCTATCCCCGTTGCTGAAGATTATCAGCACAAGCTACTGATTCCATTTACTATGATTTGGCACAAGCGCAATAACCAGAACCCTAAAATCGTGTGGTTGAGGGAGACGATAAAGAGCCTGTATGGCACAAGTTGAACAGTTAATGTTTAAGTACATTTAAAGTAAAGGAATAGACATTCTCCCCCTTTATGTTGTCAATAAGCGTAGGAGTGTGATCTTGCCTTCTATTAGATTAAATACTTGAAAATCTTGGACTCTATTATCCACTTCGAAATTGATTTCAGCTCATTTGGGGACAAAAAAGAGTCAGCCTAACGGTCTGGCTCTTTTGAATGAAAAAATAGTCTGGTGGGAGAACTTGTAAGGCTGTGGCAGGTTACACTCACTTACTCCTTAGGCAGGTGACCAGTTTCCTTCGCAAGCTTTTGCATCGCCTCGGCAAACGTTGTTGTCCCGCCTTTAGCTTTAAGCTGTATTACCTTATATCCCAACTTTTCCAACGCTTGGCGCTCTGCCAAAACAGCTTTGTCATTGTGTTGGCTACCTTGAGCTGGCTGATGAATGTAGCATCCCTCTAGTTTACCATCTTCGACCAATTGGTGATGTTTCAGTGCATCGATATCAAAATTCATAATAAGTCTTTTCATTAAGAGTGGGAGTTTCTGTGGCTAGTTACATACGCTTCAAAGGCTTCACGACACTATCTAAGCCTTCAATTTTGAGCGCTAAACATAGCTTGAGCAAATCCCCTAGCTCGCCGCTTGGCCAGCCCTTTTTATCAAACCACAGTAAGTATTCTTCAGGCAGGTCGATTAACACTCGCCCTGCATATTTCCCAAATGGCATTTGCATTCTAGCGAGTTTAATGAGGTTTTCTTTTTCTAACATAAGTGACAGAGAGTTAAGGTAACTCGCCCAAGGGTAACACTGGTTCTCCCTCCTCACCAGCAAATCGCAGTCACGTTTATTTTTGGCGGCCTTGACTCGCTTTATGCTAGAGTACGCGGCATAAAAAATGAGAACGAGAAAGCAATGAAGTCACCTTGTCGAGCAGCATGTAAAAATAACGCCGGAATATGCTCTGGTTGTCACCGAACGATGGATGAAATCATCCAATGGAAAGACAAAACCGATCTCCAACGAGATGCGATTATCGAACAAATCGCAGGAGAAGATTCAACACACAGTTGTCCTGAATGCGGGACTCAAGCCCATTGTGATATCGCCGCAGGCAAAGAGACATGCTGGTGCTTTACTATTGAAACCCGTGATTTACCCAAGCCAAGCGCCAACCAGCTGTGTTTGTGCCGAAAATGTCTAGAAAAAAAGCCAGTCGCGTAATACGACTGGCTTACTGATCATCGTTTTCTGACTGGTGTTTATTTAGCGGTTAAAGCGGACGCTTCAAACTTAATGCCTTCCCACCCTGTCACCATAAAATTACGAATATTCTGGTGATCGCTGTTCTCTGGATGCTGCAATACATCTTCACGATAAAAACGGCCAAAGCAGGCTAGCGTCGCTTCTTTGTCTAGGTTGTTTAGCAAACCGAAAGCGAAGATCTTACACGAACCGTTGTTCTCGCCTGCATTGTTTTGTGTCTCACCATTTACAAAAGCGGTTGGCTCAAACGTATAGTTATCTTCGATCACCGCCATCGTTGCTTCAAATTCGACCTGCTCTGGTGACGCTGCCAATAAATCTAAAAACGATTTTAATTCCATTATTCCTCTATCCCTACCTCATCATATTGATGACACATTAGTTTCATAAAAAGCCAATATAAGAGTCATCAATCATACATATATTCAGAGCCTTACCAAATCACACGTCATTCAGCGCTCTATCATTCCAGTTGCGGAAATGGACAGCAGCATAAAACCCATGCTGATTGACAACCTATCGGATTGATAAGGAGATATCATGATCACCCCTTTAAAGGCAATCGGTGTACTCGCATTGTCATCACTTGCCATCGCGTGTTCATCACAACCCGAAGATACCGTGGCTTCATTCGCTACACAATGCAAACCTACCACTGCACCCGTTACTGGGGAAACGTCAATTCAAGGTTTAACGTTTATCGGAACATCCGTTGCTGATGCTCCATTCGACACATCGGCAGCTGAAATCGTGAGTTATGACGCCTGTACAGATAAGCTCTATGTGGTGAATGCTCAAGCAAAACGTATCGATGTAATGTCTATGGATGACAACGGCGTACCAACGCAAAGCGCATTCATTGATCTCAACAGCGCTGGCGAAGCAGCGGGCATTGAAATTGGCGCAGCAAACAGTGTCGCTGTATTCAATGGTTTGGTAGCAGTTGCGATTGAAAACAGTAATAAACAAGCGAATGGTATTGTTGGCTTGTACCGCTCCGGCGATTTGTCATTAGTCACGACTTTCCCAACAGGCGCATTGCCAGACATGGTTGGCTTCTCAAAAGATGGCCGATACATCGCAACCGCTAATGAAGGAGAACCAAACAGCGATTACAGCATTGACCCTGAAGGTAGTATCACTTTGATCGATCTGAGCCTTGGTGTTACTCAAGCAGAAGTGACACAAATTGGCTTTAACGAATTTGATGGTTCACGAAAAGCAGAGCTCCCAATGAATGTGCGTATTTCGGGGCCAAACGCCACCGTCGCACAAGATCTAGAGCCTGAATACCTCACTTTTGCAGATAACGGTAAAATCTATGTCGCGCTACAAGAAAATAACGCCATGGCAATCGTCAATCCAGAGAGCAAATCGGTAGAAAAAATTGTTGGCTTAGGTGAGAAGTCTTGGTCGGGCGCTAAACTCGATGCATCCAACAAAGACAAAATCATTGGGAACTTGAAAAGCTACCCACAACTGGTTGGCTTATTTATGCCTGACACCATCGACAGCTACTCAGTGAATGGGAGTACTTACATCGTATCGGCAAATGAAGGCGACGGGCGTGAGTACGGATTCAAAACCACTCAAGAACTGTGCGACAAAGCTGGCTTTATGTGGGATGAAGACGATTACCTCGGTACAGATGAATATACATCTGAGCAAGGAACCTGTTTAAGCCATATTGATGAAGTGCGCGGTAAGAAGCTGAAAGTGGCAGCAGAACACCCATTGGCAGAGGCACTAAAAGACAACAAACAACTCGCGCGTTTAAAAGTGATTAAGCCGGAACAAACGCTTTCTGCACAAGAGAATGTTCAATCATTTGGCGCGCGTTCATTCTCGATTTGGGATGAAAACGGCAAGTTGGTCTTCGATAGTGGTGACGATTTCGCGACTATCGCGCTGCTGAATGAAGGCAAGAACTTCAACAGCACCAACGATAACAATAGTAGTGGGGATGACCGAAGTGATGATAAAGGTATTGAGCCAGAGGCGATTGAAGTAGCACAAATTAACGGTCGTCATTACACGTTTATCGGCTTGGAGCGTCAAGGCGGTATCATGATTTATGACATCACAGACCCGAAACAAGCGCAGTTTATGCATTACGTAAACCGCCGTGATTACAATCAGCCAGTATGTACAGAAGTCGAAGATGGCGAATGCATGAACGACACATACAATCCAAAAGCAGGCGATTTAGGTCCAGAGTCCATTAATTACTTTACCCGTAACGGTGGTCATTTTATCGTCGTTGGCAATGAGGTATCGGGCACGACATCCGTCTTCCGAATCAATCTATAAAGTAATGTAAAAGTCATTTAGAACCAAAACGCCCGACGTAAGCCGGGCGTTTTTTGTATGAGGTAATGTCCTACTCTGCCGATGCTAGCGCGTCACACTTTGATGCGCAGATAAAATCGTTTTTATGCAGACCTTTGATAGAGTGACTCCACCACGTTACGGTAACCTTACCCCACTCCAACAAAATAGAAGGATGGTGGAACTCATCTTCTGCCAGTTCCGCGATTTTGTTACTGAAAGCCCATGCTTGTTTGAAGTTCTTAAATTTATACACCTTTTCTAGTTGAGGTATGTCTTCTCTTTCAATGATCTGCCAATCAGACAATTGCAGCAGCAGAGATTGTTGTTCTTCTTTGCTTAGTGCAATGGCATCGATACTACAAGCTTCGCATTTTTGTTCATTCAACATGAGCAGGTTCCTTTGGTTCAAAAAGTGGAGGAAGCAGTCCAGCTTCAATCGCTAGATCGGCTTGTTTCAATAAATTTAACTGACTGATTTTAAAGAGCTGAGAAAAGTCATCAATCACGTAATACTTCGGTTGCATGATGTCGATACGATAAGGCGTTCTCAGCACTGTTTGTAATTCAAATGGGTCGCGAATTGCTGCATCACTCTCTAATGCGTAGAGGGTTTCGCCAGGAGATGAGAGAATACCACCACCGTAAATTTTGGTTTTGTCCCCTTCTTTCACCAAGCCAAACTCTACGGTAAACCAGTAGAGGCGAGCGAGATAGGCTCTTTGTTTTGGGGTAGCGGCTTGCCCTAGTTGACCATAATGCTCGGTAAATGCAGCAAAGTCTGGGTTGGTTAACATCGCGCAATGACCAAATATTTCGTGGAAGAAATCTGGCTCCTGTAAGTAATCGAACTCATCTCTTGTACGCAAGAATGTGGCGACTGGAAAGCGCTTATTACCGAGTAGATTAAAAAACCGGTCGAAATCAATAAGCGCGGGAACGGGCTCCACTTGCCAACCTGTTGTCTCCATCAAGACACGATTAATTTCTGGTAACTGAGGAACGCGGTCTTGAGGTAAATCAAGCAGCGTCAAACCGTGTAAATAAGCCTCACAAGCTCTGTTTTGGATCACACCCATTTGTCGTGTTACCAAATCTCGCCAAATGGCGTCTTCTTCACGGCTCCATTCAACCCTGCCTTCCTGGTTTACAGGTTTAGAACGATACTGCGTCATGGCTCATCTCCATTAACAAATCCTTTACATTAAGCCTATCTGTAGTCTTAAGAGCTTCCAATCCCTGTGCGATTTTCTCAGCACCACCCCAATGTAACATATTGTTTACAACACATCGTAACTGCATGATTTTTATGACACGATATAATCTCTGGCTTGTTTGACTTTATCGTGTATTCCTCTCAAACTAAACCCTGTTATCACTTTGTTATAGAGGGACCTATGCGCGAGAGCAGCAAAGTATGGCACCCGAGCGAAAGTCGTATCGAAGAAGCCAACATTACACAGTTTATTGAACACATTAATCGACAAGGAAATACCCTTGAAAGCTTCGCTGATCTGCATCAATGGTCACTCGATCATGTAGAAAAATTTTGGCAGGAAGTTTGGCTATTCTGCGACGTCATTGGCACTCAGGGAGAGACCATAAAAGAGCGAGCAGAAAGTCGCTGGCAGCAACCTGTTGAAAATAGGGATATAAAATGGTTCCCAAACGCGCAAATTAACTACGCCGAAAATTTGCTAACCTACGCGTGTCACCAACCCGATGATCTCGCGATTTGGTTTGAAAATGAACGTGAAGAAAAACAGACCTACACCTGGAAACAATTGTGCGAAGAAGTTTCGAGTGTGCAGCAATGGTTGAAAGAATGTGGAATTAAGCAAGGTGATGTCGTCGCTGGTTATTTACCTCACCTACCTCAAACGGTGATAGCTATGCTAGCAACCACCAGTTTAGGGGCGACCTGGACTTCCACCTCACCTGATTTTGGCATCGAAAGCGTTTTGGAGCGCTTTGGTCAAGTGAAACCCAAAATCCTGTTTACTTGTGATGGCTATACATTCAATGGCAAAACTTTCGATATGTCTGAGAAAAACCAGCATATTGCGGATCATCTTGATGGTCTTAAACAAGTTTGCCAAATTAGCTACCTTAAACCACACATTTTTGAATGCGATGTCTGCACCCAAGATTGGCAAAACGTCCTGAATCAATACACCCCCGAAGCGCTGACTTTTACTCGTGTGAATTTTAACGATCCGCTATTTGTGCTCTATTCTTCAGGCACAACAGGCAAACCGAAATGCATCGTTCATTCCGTCGGCGGAACGGTGCTTAATCACTTGAAAGAGCATCAACTGCATTGCGATATTCAACCGAACGACCGAGTGTTTTACTACACAACCTGCGGCTGGATGATGTGGAACTGGCACGTTTCTTCACTCGCGAGCGGTGCATGTTTGGTGATTTTTGATGGTAGCCCTGTTTACCCCACTCATAATGTGCTCTGGGACCTCGCAGAACAAGCCGAAGTGACGCTATTTGGAACCTCAGCAAAATACCTAGAGGCGCTGGAAAAAGCATCTTTTTCTCCGCAGAAAAGTGATGCATTTCCAAGTCTGAAAACCATTTGCTCAACGGGCTCTGTTCTGTATCCAGAACAGTTTGATTATGTCTATCAGCACATTAAAGAAGATGTACACCTCGCCTCGATTTCTGGCGGAACAGACATTTGTGGCTGCTTTGTATTGGGCAACCCTATTTCTCCCGTTTATCGGGGAGAGTGCCAATCAGCAGGGTTAGGGGTTGATGTCCGAGTCTTTAACCCACAAGGTAATAGCGTAATGGGAGAGCGCGGTGAGTTGGTTTGTGCCAATTCATTACCCAACTTCCCTGCTGGCTTTTGGAATGACACCGGTGAGAGATATCATCGCGCTTATTGGGATAAATTCGACAATATTTGGCACCACGGCGATGATGTTGAACAGACCCGCGTTGGGGGATACGTGTTTTATGGTCGAAGTGATACCACGTTGAATCCTGGTGGCGTAAGAATCGGCACGGCCGAAATCTATCAGCAAGTGAACTGTATAGACGGTATTCTAGATTCGATCGCAGTAGGAAAAGAAGTCGATCGCAACGAACAAATATGGCTGTTTGTCCAATTAGTCAAAGGGGTAGAGCTCAATGACGAGATGATCGCTTCCATCAAAGCACAGCTAAAGTCTGCATGTTCTCCAAGGCATGTACCTAGTGCAATTTACGCAATAAGCGATATACCTAAGACACGCTCAGGAAAGCTGGTCGAGTTAGCCGTTAAGCAAGTCGTTAACAACCGAAGCGTCGAAAATTTAGGCGCAATAGCCAACCCTGAAGTGCTGGAGGAGATACGCAGGATAGTCGTCTCAAAATAACCTCCGAAGACTAAGTTGTTCGAGTATGTCCTTGCCTGCACCACGACGCTTGTTTAGAGCAAGTGAAGTTACATATACCCTCAGCAGATAAGAAAAAAGCGAGCTTGTTAGCTCGCTTTTGTCATTTTTTGTTCTTTATTCAGCGGTATTAGCGACGACCAAGCCCCATTAATACCGACATTGTTTTACCATCAGATGTAATGTCAAAAACGTGTTGCGATTCAACTTCAGTAAAGCCTGCTTCTTTCAGTGCACGCTCAGACTTCGCAAGGGTAAAACCGTCTTGTTCACATTCTGCAATCCAATCAAAATGAACAAAATAGCCGCCGTGGTTAAGTAGAGAATGCGAGATCGTTAATGACGCGTCTAAGTCTTCCACAAACGCTAAAACTGATGATGCAACCACCAAGTCGAACTGTCCACGAAACGCCGGATGCTGAGCGACCAAGCCGCGAGATAATGCATCTACCACAGGTTCTACGTTGACGAGCTCTTTTTTATCGAGTTCCTCAATCATGGCTTCCGATGCGTCTAATGCTACGATGTCTTTAACCATCGGTGACAATCGTTGACTTAACTGCCCTGTTCCGCATCCAAAATCTAGTACTTTAATGCCATCAAGCTGAGTTAGCTGTTGTAACTGCTCAAACACCGACTGCGCAAATTGCTCTGTTGCTGGATTTGATTCCCAGTTTTTTGCTAAGCCGTCCCAATCTTGTGCCATCGTGGCCTCCATGTTCACTTTTTGTAACCCACATAGATTACCGCAAAACCGCTAAAAGACCATAGACTTATCTGGCGGATTCGCGTTTTTTTCGATAATCTTTCATGGCTTTGGGAGCGCATCTGCATAATACCCAAATTATTTGAATTCATTTATTGGTTGTGTCAAATCATGAACTTAACTCAAGTAGAAGCCTTCTGCACCATCGCTGAGTGTGGTTCTGTTTCTGAAGCGGCAAGGCAACTCGACTGCAATCGCACCAAACTCAGTATGTCGATTAAGGCATTAGAGAAAGATCTCGACGTTGAATTGTTTAACCGAACTGGCAACCAGCTCACCCTCTCTGAAGCTGGGAAAGCCATTTACAAAGATTGCGAACACCTACTTATCATCGCACAACGGGTCAGAAAGACCTGCGCTCAAATCTCGGAAGGGTTTAACGCGGAAGTTTGGGTAGCACGTGACGACTCCTTACCTGATGATCTCTGGCAAGAATTATCTCATACATTGAATAACCGCTTTCCTTCAACAACCTTCAACTTAATCTTGGCATCCAGTGGCGACTTAGCCAACTTGGTCAGTACCCACCAAGTAGATTTTGCTTTCGGCGTTGATTATGAGCGAGTAGACGATCCTCGTATCGTATACAACCCGTTAGGCAAGATACGTATGATGTCAGTATGCAGTGTAGAACACCGCCTAAGTAAGATGCGCCGTGTCTCAGACGAAGATCTACGTAGTCAAATGCAAGCACTAATGGTGTACCTAAATGAGAAAGACAACCCTGAACTGCAACCTTTCTCGACTCGATATATTGGTTTTTCGAGTTTTGACTACATGCTGAACACCATCTTAGAAGAAGACGCTTGGGGCGTGCTTCCAGAACCATTAATCCGCCATTACCTTCGTCAGCAGAAGCTCGCCGTTATCAAACACACATACGGATTGACGCAAGAAGACTACTGTATGTTTTCACCTAACGGCCATGCTGAGCATCCTGCAATGACGTGGTTAGCAGATAAATTGAGCGAGTATTTATTTGACTTCTAAACATTTTATCAGTGAGCGTCAATTTTACTGACACCAAAAAATAACAGTAAGCCATTGTTTTATAGGAATATAAATAAAAACGCAATTTTTTAGATTAGTTACTGGTCACTTTGTGGTTGCCTAAATTACCTTATGAGCGAAGAATAGTAAGGTATTAAAATTCAAAGGCATCTTTTATGTGTGACAGGACAAGCAAAAACGAAAACCGTATTCTAACCATTTCAGCCCTTTTGGCATCTGGGTTCGCTGCTGGTGGTATGGTACTTGGCTTGCTTGTAGGATCAATTGTCATCGTGTTTGACGGTGTTTACTCTTTGGTCAGCTTACTGTTAACTTTATTGTCACTGGCCGCTTCTTACTATATTAACAAGCCTTCAAAATCTGTATTCCCGTTTGGAAAAGCGGTCTTAGAACCAATCGTTATTGCGATAAAAGCAGCCGTCATTTTAGTGGTTGTAAGCTTCTCTCTCTACTCTGCGATATCAGCATTGATGTCTGGAGGTCGCGAGGTCGATGCTTCTATTGCGACCTTATTCGGCATCGTGAATGTTATCGGCTGTGGTTACGCTTGGTGGTTTATGGCGAAACGCAGCCGCCGCTTCTCATCAGGCTTGATTGAAGCGGAGAAAAAACAGTGGCAAATGGATACTTTGTTGAGTGTGGCGGTGACCGTAGGATTTATCTCGGCTTGGGCTGTTTCACTAACGCCATTCTCTGAGTATGCGGTATATGCCGACCCCATGATGATGGTTTTAATGGGCTTTTACTTCCTCAAAGTACCGTTCGATATGCTAGTAGGTGCCTTACGTGAACTGCTAATGATGGCACCAAGCAAAGAGCTGTGTCAGAGCGTTGGCAAAGATGTTCTTGAGATTGAAAAAGTAACTGAGCATCAATTGAAACTGGCTGGCGTAACGAAGGTGGGCCAAGAGCTACGAGTAAATGTGGACGTACATATTGATGACGACACATTGGAGCTTGATACACTAGAGCACACTCGTAAGCAGCTTATCAAGCGACTGTCGAAGCACAGATTCAAGCTTCAACTACACTTGAACGTCGCTTATTAGAGTGCCACCAAAGAGCCGTTAAAACTCAATAAAAAGCTCCCAATCTCGGGAGCTTTTTTAATTTTTTCGATTTATTTGCTTCGTATTCGAATACAGCTCGCAAGGGAGATCTGTTCGTTGCTCACTTAAATTCTCTGATCTCGTTGGTAACTTACCCAGCCGCTTCGCGCTTCTCTTTGGTGACTAACCAACACATCAGCGAGCCCACCGTTACCATCACAACGCCCTGCCAAAAGCTATGGCTCAGAGTTACGCCAAGAATAATGGAAGAAAATAAAGCGGAAAAAATGGGTGTGAAGTAAGACAAGGTGGCGAGAAAAACCATATTGCCGCCAACGATCGCGATGTTCCATAAACCATAACCACCAGCCATTAAAGCCGCAGAAGCCACTAAGTACCCCATCGCTTCCCAACTGAATGTCATTGTTGGCTCATCCGTAAACGCATATTTGACCCAAAGCGAAACAGCAGTTGCAATGAAAAACAGGGTAATCGCATTATGTTTAGATTGCTGCCTTTGGGTTAAGTTGCAATAAAGAGCCCATATAACCGCGCCAGCGAAAGCCATAAAATACACCAGAGGGTTACTACTAACATTGGACATGATCTGAGTTATGGATAAGCCATTCTCACCGCTCACAGTCCAAGCAACCCCAACAAACGCCAGCGTAACTGCGGGATAAAGCAACCAGTTTGTTTTTTTATTGCTGCCAAGGACCGCAAATAAAACCGTCAGTGCGGGCCAAAGGTAATTGACAATCGACACCTCAATTGCCTGCGCGCGCGAGTTGGAATATCCCAAAGATAGAGCGAGAAATATTTCATAACAGACGAACATCGCACCACCAAGCGCAAGATACTTGGGAGAAAAGTAAGACAACTTTGGAATACCGACCACGATAAGAAGGAAAACAGAGCTAAGAGAGTACAACATGGCTGCCCCGCCTACAGGACCTAAACTCTCCGTAACCAACCTCGCGATGCCAAGCAGACAACTCCAAGAGAGAATCGCGATACAACCATAAAGTGTGAAACGAAATTGCACTGATTTCATGTGACCTACCACTCACGAATGCCAAAGGAAACGTCAGCTTAACTCAAAAATGATCAGGTTCAACGTACTGTTTTATAAAAATCAGTATAAAAATCATTCTATTAAGCCGTTGGAGTCGATATGAAACATTTTCTGCCCTCTAGTGTTATGCTTACACCCTTTGTTGTGCGCTACTATGATGAAGATGACAACGAGAGTGAAAACGTTAAAACACATTCGGAAACGCATGGTCTAGATAGCGAAGAGCAATCTAAGGAACGTTCAGAGTAAAGGAATCCAAACATGAAAAAAGTCGCAGTCATTTTAAGTGGTTCAGGCGTTTACGACGGTTCTGAGATCCACGAAGCAGTGTTGGCGCTCTACGCCATCGAGAAGGCAGGTGCAACTTGGCACTGCTTTGCACCTAACATTGACCAACTCCACGTCATCAATCACCTAACTGGTGACGAAATGGATGAAACACGTAACGTATTGATCGAATCAGCTCGTATTGCACGCGGAAATATTGACGATGTCGCCAAACTTAACGTCGATGAATACGATGCCCTACTGCTTCCAGGTGGGTTTGGTGCCGCGAAAAACTTAACCGACTTCGCTGTTTCGGGTGCGGAGTGCTCCATTAACACACACGTAGCTCAAGCTTGTCGCGCGTTTGCTAATGCGAAAAAACCAGCTGGCTATCTGTGTATTTCTCCTGTCATTATTCCGATGATTTATGAGCAAGGCGTGAAAGGAACGGTAGGCAACGATGAGGCAGTCTCAATAGCATTTAATCAAATGGGCGGTGAACACACCACGTGCCCTGTCGAAGACATCGTTTTTGATGAAAAACACCTCGTACTTTCAACCCCTGCTTACATGTTGGCAGAGAATATCTCTCAAGCGGCTTCAGGTATCGAAAAGTTAGTATCAAAACTGATTAAAATAGCTTAATTATTAGTAGTTAGCTTATAAAACACTTCCCTATCCCCATTGATAATTAAGTTATTAATGGGGATTTTTTATACTTTAGTCGAATTTAGAGATATATCCGCGTCAGAAGTCAATTTCTGCCAATCGTTTGCGTCCATAGTTTCATATTTGTTCTACTTTATATCAGTGTTGCACTTATACGCAGTGCAACAAGATCACTGTCACAGTTTTTCTCTTGCAAGTACCTCTAAGTGGGTAAACTTGCTTTAGATCAACTTCAATCTGGAAACGAATGTGCGACAGTAAATGGCAAATTAAGAAAGATTATTAAAAATAACGACGGAGCTATCCAATATGACAAGTGCATTTTTTATCCCTACGGTAAACCTAATGGGCGCTGGTTGTTTGAAAGACGCAGCAGACAGCATCCAATCTCAAGGCTTTAAAAAAGGTTTGATCGTTACGGATAAGATCCTTAACCAAATCGGTGTAGTCAAACAAGTTCAAGACCTTCTCACTGAGCGCGATGTAGCAACCGTTGTGTTTGATGGCACTCAACCAAATCCAACTATCAGCAACGTTAACGACGGCTTAGCACTTCTTACTGATAACGAATGTGACTTCGTTATCTCTCTAGGCGGCGGTTCACCACACGACTGTGCGAAAGGTATCGCGCTTGTTGCTTCTAACGGCGGCAAAATCGCAGATTACGAAGGCGTAGACCAATCTGCAAAACCAATGATGCCACTTATCGCGATCAACACGACGGCGGGTACTGCATCTGAAATGACGCGTTTCTGCATCATCACTGACGAAGAGCGTCACATTAAGATGGCTATCGTTGATAAGCACACAACACCGCTTATCTCGGTAAACGATCCAGAGCTAATGCTCGCTAAACCTGCTTCGCTAACTGCGGCAACAGGTATGGATGCCCTAACTCACGCGATTGAAGCTTACGTATCTATCGCGGCAACACCAATCACTGATGCAGTAGCAATCAAAGCGATTGAGCTTATCCAAGCTTACCTACGCACAGCAGTGAAAAACGGTGAAGATCTAGAAGCTCGTGAACAAATGGCATACGCACAGTTCATGGCGGGTATGGCGTTCAACAACGCTTCTCTAGGTTACGTACACGCAATGGCACACCAGCTAGGTGGTTTCTACGACCTTCCACACGGTGTTTGTAACGCGATTCTTCTACCTCACGTACAGCGTTACAACGCGCAAGTATGTCCTGAGCGTCTACGTGACGTAGCAAAAGCAATGGGCGTAAACGTAGAAGGCATGTCTGCTGAAGAAGGTGCAGCGGCAGCAATCGACGCTATCGTTACTCTAGCGAAAGATGTGGGTATCCCAGCAGGTATTAAAGAGCTTGGTGCGAAACTAGAAGACATCCCAACACTAGCAGACAACGCACTGAAAGACGCTTGTGGTTTCACTAACCCTAAACAAGCAACTCACGAAGAAATTTCTAAGATCTTCGAAGAAGCGATGTAATCTCGCTAACTAAACAATTCTCTAGCCTTAATTCAATCCCCGATCTCGTATCGGGGATTTTTTACATTCATATACAAGTGAATCTCTGCCAAACATAGTCTTTTAGTGTTAGCTTTTAAGTATTAACACGATTCATATTGGAAGGAACCATGAGAACGATTGCTGCAGCCCTACTCACTTGTTTATCCTTTTCTGCCAACGCTGCCGAATACCGCGCGAACGAGGTGGCGAATGGATTTCAGATCCCTTGGGGGATCGAGTTTTTAGATAACCAACGCGTTATTGTCAATGAAAAGAACGGTACGGTTTCGTTGCTGGATATCACCACAGGCAAACCTCAAAAGCTGTTTAACGTCCCCAATGTGAACACCAGTGGACAAGCCGGCTTATTGGATGTCGCGCGCGCACCGAATGCCGATACGCAAAACCCGCAACTCTTCTTTACCTACAGCAAGCGCACGAGCAAAGGCAATACGGTGGCGTTAGCGACGGCGCAATTGCAAAACAATCAGCTTGTAGGTTGGAACGATCTCTTTGTTGCTGATGCCATCACCGACACGGGTCGCCACTACGGCAGTCGAATTTCATTTATTGACGACAAAGTTTACTTCTCAATCGGTGACCGTGGCGAACGTGATAATGGGCAAGACAGTCAAACCCATGCTGGCAGTATTGTGCGCCTTAACCTTGATGGTTCGGTTCCGCAAGACAACCCATTCAAACCTTCCCAAGCTCGTCCTGAGATATGGAGTTACGGGCACCGCAACCCACAAGGTATGTTTTACGACGAAGCAACAAAACAGCTGTGGTCGATTGAACATGGACCACGCGGTGGCGATGAAATTAATCTAATCAAGAAAGGCGCGAACTACGGCTGGGCAAAAGTCTCTCATGGTAAAGAATATTGGGGACCGTTGGACGTTGGGGAAGCTAAGTCGTTACCGGGAATGGAAGATCCCAAGCTGGTATACGTCCCTTCTATCGCGCCCAGTAATATGATTTTGTACCGTGGTGATAAATACCCAGAATTGGACGGGAAAATCCTCGCAGGCGCATTGAAACTGGCGCACATCAACGTGGTTTCTATTGATAATGGCAACCTTACCGAATCAAAAAGATTGATGGAGAATCTTGGTGAACGAGTAAGAGATATAACCATCAGCCCCGATGGCTATATCTATTTTTCTACCGACAGCGGCAAAATATTTCGTCTTGAGGAAAGGTAATCAAACACTAAAATCATTAAGACTATTTGATTTGTGACGTACTAGTGATTTATTTTCGTACAATCCATGCAGAAGAATCTAAACTTAACAATAACCTTTTGTTTTTTAAAACGATAGTTCGGTTAAGTTGTACGAGGTCATTATGATTCCATTTCCTTTACAGCTCGATAAAATTAAAGCCGTGGTGTTTGATTTAGACAACACCTTGGTGAGTTCTGATATGAACTTCGGCGAATTGAGACAACAGCTAGGTTGTCCGCAGAGTGAAGATCTATTGGATTTTGTCGACGCACTTGAGCATCCTCATCATCGAGAGCACGCTCATAACGTGATATTTGATTACGAGATTTCTGATGCTGAGCAGTCTGCTCCAATGATTGGCTGCCATGAATTGATCGCCCACTTGCATCAAAATGAAATCAAAACCGCTATCGTGACGCGCAACTGCCAAATCGCCACGCAGCGCAAACTAGAACACAACCAAATCTCTGTGGAGCGTGTCATCACTCGTGAATGCTTCCCGCCCAAGCCAGATCCATTGTCTCTGCAGGTGTTGGCAAAATAGTGGCGTTTGATGCCGGATGAAGTGCTTTATGTCGGCGATTACCTTTACGACTTACAGGCCGCGTATAACGCGCAGATGCCCTCTTGCCTTGTTCATCACGGTAATCAAGAAACCTTCAATGATTCAGCCTCGTTGGCGCTTAATGAACTCAGTGATTTATTGAGCCGTTTCGAGTCCTTACCACGCAAGTAAATTACCACCTTCTAAAGAAGGTGGCTTTGTGTGAGCCCCCTAAAAGGGGGCCTTTGTTTAGTCCAGCGCCA
>NZ_JAWOWA010000038.1:0-23678 GCF_033340195.1 Vibrio sp. 1457 | reverse complement strand
TAGGGCGGTAAAAATATCAAAGACCCGATACCCTGTTAATCGCTACGCGGCTCCTCTTAAGTGAACTACATTGCGCAAGTTGCGGGCATTTTTTATAGACGCACTCTCTAAACAAGGAGTGGGGTTACCTAAGCACAGAACGACCAGCGTCTCTTATAGCCAAAGGAAAGCAGAAAGAAAAACGCCTACTCACAACGAGTAGGCGTTAACACAATAAATGTGTTTAGGCAGTAGAAACTGGCCTATTTATTAGAAGTAGTAACGAGCACCTAGAGTCCAGTAATCATTTTCTTCAACGTCGATGTCATTACCTAGGTCAAACTGGTAACCAGCAAATGTAACAAATGCAGGCGTTACAGCATATTCAACTTGGAGCGCTGATTGGCTAAACAACGTTTCGTTAGCTTTATCATCTTCAACAGCTTCGTAGTTAACGCTGAACGTCCAATTTTTGACTCCGTAAGCTAATAGACCCTCAAGCTGAGTTGTTTCTTCAAGCATCTCGTAGAAGTATTCGTTCATGCCGTATACAACAGCGGCGTACAGACCAGAGCCATACTCACCGTAATTTACAGAAACAAGGTGTGATTCAGCAGTTTTAGTACCTAGACCAGAATTCTCAACATCACCGCCGCTGTATACGTAGCCTAGACCAAAGCCCGCAACAGAGCCGCTCAGTGCGATTTGACCACGTTGGTCATACTTGCTGCCTTTAGAAACGTATTCTGGAAGACCTGTGTTAGGGTTTTGTTGTAATGATAGGCCTCTATCATCATTTTCACCTTGCCAACCAAGACCTAGGTTGAAAGCAAAACCTTCGCCAAACTCAAAGCTTTTACGGTAGCTGATCATTTTTTCAGCACGACCAGTACCTAGATTGTTGTGATTGTCGTACAAAAAGTCGTTCGCGAACGCGATTGGTAGATCCGCAACGCCAGCGACATCGTAGTACGGAGACCACTGTGTACCTCCCACTAAACGGCCAAACTGCTGGTGGGTCGCGCCGATGTAGCCCAAACGAGTTGAAAACGACTGGCTACCACCATTTAGGTAGTTAAGTGCCCATTCGCCTTTAGCGTCGATAGTGATACCGTTGCCAATGTCTTTCTTGCCCGCAACATTGATACGTGGAGACACTTGGTGAACTTTTACTTCTTCTTCGAAATACTCACCCACGCCAACTGAAACGTGACCGCCGATCGATAAAGATGTACCATCGCTGTTGTAAACTTCTGCTGCGAAGGCCTGTGAACCACATGCTAGTGCCGCCACTGCAACGGCTAGAGTTTTCATTTTCATTGTTAACATCCGTATAGTTGTTTGTACCGGTTCGCTTAGAAACAGATTAAATCCGAATCAATCGCAACGAACACATAACAAAGTAGTAATGAAATAGAAATGAAACAAACACTTTCTTATGCAACCAGTGGTATCAATGCTCACATTTTGAACTTAGTCACAAAAAAATAGGGAACTTTTCATTCCCCATCATAAAATCTGTGGCTTTTTACGTGTCACATCTCCCAACGTGCGAGTGGCTTCTCAGTTTTGATACCCTTACTGCCCCAGCGGTCAATAACATCAATTTGCAGTATGCGACTCGGTTTAATAAGCGATGTCAAGGTTTTCGACGGTCGTTTATCCGTCACTAACCATAGCGTTTTATCTTGTTCAAACTGAGCTTTTAAAGATAATTTGTCTTCTTCTGTCCACTCAAGTTCCGGCTTAAATTCGCGCCCAACCACAAACAATTGGTTGCCAGAGGCAAAGTCCTCTAATGACTCACTCATCAGTACCACTGAATCGATGCCTTTATCGAAGATCTCTGCCTGTTGTTGGTTGATCAGTTCACGCACATTGAGCATAAGAGCCTGTTGATTCGTTTGAATCGCCTTTTGGTGTTCAGGATATACACGTTGTAGATCCTCTCCAACAATGCCCGCCATTCGGATTAAGTTTGTAGGGTTCAGCCATGCGTACTTCGATGTTGACCCGTTTTCCAATGTCAGAACTGCAACTCCTTGAGCTCTAGGAGAAATGGCCTGCGATGCATCGATTTCAATCAAGTGAATGTTGCCCTGTCGAGCGTAAACATAAGTCGGGTCTTGTTTCCAAATCGCACCAAGAGTAATAGCAACCGTCGCGGCTTGACCCGCTTGCTTAACTTGCTCTGTACCTTTATTTGCGAACCAGTTTTCAAGACGCTCAACGCCGTAACGCTTTGGAGGCAGATACTGAGTCTCTATCCCTGTACCTTTCATGAGTTGCTCTGACAACATGTACGTGACGGGAGTGCTGGTTAAAATGTCTTTGGCGCTTGCCAACGATGGAAGTGTCGTCGCTATAACCAAACCAAAAGTTATCGCTAATTTTTTTATCTTCATGTTCATTACTTTATAAAAAGGGTTACGCTTTTTTGATAATTCGGTAAGCCGTTGCTGTTAGGAAAAATGCCGCAGAAACAATGATGATGGATGCGCCTGATGGCACTGGTAGCTCAAGCTCCATCGGCAGTATGGTTCCGACTAAACACGCAATGGTTGCCAATAAAGAAGAAAGGAGAACGAAACTGCCCATGCGTTTAGTCAATAACCTAGCCGTTGCACCAGGAATCAGTAGCAATGCACCAACCAATACCGCACCAATAATCTTTACCGCGGCAATGGTGACCAAGGTGATCATCATGACAAATAAGTAATCATAAAAGCTGGTATTAAAGCCGCGTACACGTGCAATATCCGGGCTGATACAAGTCAGCAAAATGCGGTTAAACGTTGGAATAAGAAGCAGTAATATGATCAAACAACTGATCGCTAAAATAAGGATATCGTTGTCCGTCACAGTCAAGATCGAGCCAAACAACACGTTCTCCAACATGTGAATGTTGATCTTGCGAGCAACGTACATTAACAGCGCAGCACCAACCGCTAACGCTAGTGCAAGAAAAACCCCAACCAGTGTGTCGTAAGGTACATTCGTACGATTACGAACAAAGTGAAGCAACAGCGCAAAAATCATACAAAAGCTAAACAATCCGATGATCGGATTCTCTGGCGGCTCACCGAGCAACACACCAATCGCGATTCCGGTAAGCGCAGCGTGCCCAACCGCTTCAGAGAAAAAAGCCAGTCGCTTGGCGATGACTAATGTACCAAGACCACCAAGTAATGGCCCTAATATCAGCGCTGCCACAATTGCGTTCACCATGAAGGCATAAGAAAAGCTATCGCTTAACCATCCAGCTTCAACGCCGCTAACCGCTAACTCTCGCAACCAATCCATTATGCAGCCTCCACTTTTGCTGTGTAGTGCTTGAATAATGTTTCTATACGATCAGGGCTTAGCACATCTGAATGGTGACCTGACGCCACAATTTGACGATTTACGACATGGACCTGCGCATCTAAACGGCGTACGGCGGTCACGTCATGATGTACTGCCAGCACCGTTTTGCCTTCTCCAACAACTTCATGAATCAAACCTTCAAGATATCGAACACCTTGCTCATCCATGCCAGTTGTTGGTTCGTCTAAAACCAATAAATTGGGCTCATCCAGTAAAGCTTGCGCAAACAAAACACGCTGTTGCTCACCGCCAGAGAGTTGCCCCATACGACGGTCGCTACGCGTTGCCATACCCATGCGATCCAGTTGGGCCAGGGCATGTTGAGTTTGTTTCGTTTTACGTCGCCAAAATAGAGGGATACGAGTTTGGTTAAGCAGTACAAAATCCATCACGGTTAACGGGAGGCTTGCTTCAAACATCGCTTTTTGTGGCACATACCCTATCTTCCCCGATGCAGCTGATGGTTCTGGCCAATTGAGCGCTATGTTTCCCGAAAATGGCGTGAGTCCAAGTACCGAACGAAGCAAAGAGGTTTTACCACCGCCGTTCGGTCCCATAATCACGTGACATTTCGCGTTCTCGAATTCGGCGCTGATGTTCTGCAAAATGATATTGTCGGCGTATTTTAGGCACACGTTACTTAAGGAAACGGAAGGTCCAGTCATTACGCCTTTTCCCCTGCTCGCTTACTCGCCACAAATTTCATGGCTTCGATTAGTGTTTCCACATTATCTCGCATCTCAACCTCGACTTTATCGGCCTCATACTCACCGTGAGTCATGTGAGAAAAGCGATAAAGCTGCACCCCAGTCGCCTCTTCGATGGTATCAACAAAGCGATTCGGCATATTGAGCTCATAAAACAGAACATCAATGCCCGATTCACGAATTTTCTCTATCGTTTCCTGTAGCTGACTTGCACTTGGTTCTACACCATGAGCAGGCTCAATGACAGCGGCAACGTCAACACCAAACTCCTGAAGGATATATCCGTAAGCATTGTGGGTTGTCGCCACCTTCATACCAGCCGTGTCCAACTCACCAAGAGACAACATTGCATCACGCTTCATCAGGCGAAATGTTTTCGCGTATATACGAGCATTTTGGCGATAGAACGTAGCATTGTCTGGGTCCAATTGGCTTAGCTCACTCGCGATGGTGTAAACCTTTTGAATGGTTGTTGATAAACCGACAAAGGTGTGAGGGTTCACTGCTCCTTGACCAACAGACTGCCCCATAGCAGGCAATAAAGGCACTTCTTTGTTCGCTTCGATAACCACGAGATCATCACGCTGAGAAGCCTTGATCACTTTCAGTGCAAAATCGTCATGACCAATACCATTGATCACTATTACGTCCATTTCATTTAAGCGCTTAAGATCATTAGGTTGTGGCAAATAGTTGTGAGGATTAAAACCAGCATCAACCAAAGGAACGATGTCCGCCTTCTCACCAACAACGGCTTTAACATAGCTGTAATAAGGTTGAAGCGTAATACCAATACTGAGTTTATCGGCAGCAAAGCCAGTAGAAGACACCGTCAATAACGCGGTGGCTGTAAGAATACGACGTAAAAGAGAGCGTTTGATCATAGTACTTATCAATTATGTTGTCTTAATGGGCGTGAGAGTGGGAAGAAGAGTCTGACAGAATGATTTGTTTCCACCCGAAATCGTGGCGTTTAGCTAGATCGCTTAGTCCCTCCACATTTAACGAACGGCTAGAATCATTAAACCAAATATCAGCTTGAGAACTGCGGCTATCCAACAGCATGGAAGCAGAGCCTTGGGCACTGGTCTTCACGCCAATGTAGACACCGTCATCAATTCGTTGCCACTGATGAGAACCTTTACGCTTCCAGTTTTGGTCTTTCACGAACGGAGCAATCCAAAGCACCTCCATATCAGAGATCTCAGGCCAAGTTCCGGTATCTAACTGCAAATCACGAATCTCTTCATGAGCGAGCTTAAGCTCAGCGATCAACCCCAACTCATTTTGATGTAAATCCGTGATTAACACTTGATGAGACTGCATGTCTGGCTTTTCAGTCGCGACCTGATGGTAGGGCATAAGTATGGCTGCTGAACTGAGAATTGCTGCGATTGTCAGTGCGACCCACTTTCCTTCTCGGTTACCATCATCAGGGCGAACTTTCTGTACACTCATTTCTCTTTCAGCTCAACGATATCCACTTCCACCGGGCTTTCATGTCCGGCATCAAATACCAAATAGAAATCTGTTTCAGGGTGAGTAAATTCTGCGATGGAACGCTTATCTGTTTTTTCTTTGGCGATCAGATTGTCGTCGTAATCGTACATTTCGACATCGTAGTCGACCGCTGTCGATCCATCCGAGTAGCCCGCTTCACAAATCACTTTATCTTGCGCCAAGTGACAGCTCATCAGAGGAAAATGTGCAGCAGCGTGAAAGGACGCAAATCCAGAAAAAAGCAAAACCGCTTTTAGAAGAGAAGTGTTATTCATGATAATTCCAAAATGGCCCAGCAATTGCTGAGCCTAATTCGATTAGTTAAGTTGAGTTTCAAACGTAAGATGAACATTGGCACTCGCTTTATCCGCCAATGGATTATCTTTTAATTCACCTTTGTAGTTCGCTTTCATTAAGTAGCGCCCAGCGACTTCTGGCGTGAAGATCACTTTGCCATCTTTATCGCTCACCACATCGATTTGTTCTTGATGGTTTCGGTACATGGTACCTTCACGTGTAATCTCAGCAGTAACGCCCTCTTGTGGCTCTCCGTTAAAGAAAAACTGGAAAGTCACAGGCTCACCTTCAATGATGTCCGATGGATGCGTGATCGGTTTCATCTCCAGCATTTTGCCTTCAATCTCCAACGCTTTGTCCGTTGGCATACCAACCGTAATGTAGCTTTCTGCTCGGGTGTAACTTAGTTGAGTAACCACATCACGCGCTTGCTCAGGAAGCACGTCACCACGCTCAGCTTTGTTTGCTCGCGCCCATTTCACCGTATCACGACGGCCCGCTTTGTATTGTGTGTAGTAGCTCGGCTGATTATTAATCGCGACTTTGTGCGTGCCTTCTTCTGTAAAAAAGAAATCAAACATAGAGCGACGCTTGCCACGAACAACAAAGTTAGGACGCTCAGAGCGGCCATCCGGCATCACCACAAATGCCTGATCACTACCCGCAGGCTTATCAAAAACAAACGTTCCGTGAGAGGCAGTAACATCAAATGTCAGCCAGTCACCGCCTTCTTTAGAAACCGTAAAGTGAGAGGGCAGAACCCAACGTGGATGTGCTTGTGCGGTGGTGGTTACAGCCAATCCCATTGCCATTACACTCGCCAATGCCACTGCTTTCATTTTGGTTTTCATTGTTGTGTCCTTTAATCACTTAACTTGATAATTGACGGTGATGACACCCGTCTCTTGTGTTGGTTTAAGCTCATAGCGCACGTCACTGTCCGCTAGCGTTATTTTTTGACGTAAGTAGTTTCGCCCACCGTGTTCACGAACGACCTCGACGTACAACGTGTAATTTCCTTGTTCCAAACGCTCCCCTGCGTCATTGGTTCCATCCCAGACAAAGCGGTATTGACCAGCAGGACGTGTTGCAGAAGTCACCGCATCAACAAGTTCACGATCATAACGACCCGCTTTTCTCCACCAGCTGCGTAGATCTTTTAACCATTCGTCTTTCCCTACCCATAACTGGATGGTTTTAACCGGTTTACGCTGATCGTTTTCAACCCAAACCGCCACATAAGGGCGTGCATACATTGAGGTATCTATCTTTGGAAGTTCGAGTTCGAAGTCGACCTTCGCGTTATCTGGTAGAGGCGCCGCGGAAAGAGAGAAAGGAGTAAAAGCCGCGATCAAAGCGGCTTTACAAAAGTGATTACGGCGGAAAAATCTTCCTGTGTTCAACATAAGTGTTCTCTAAAAAAGCTGTTATGGAACAGCAACAAAATAAATTACGAGCGACAGTAACGTACCAAAGCTCATCCATTGCATTGACGTTCTGAGCGTCTTCTTCTTAGGCAGTAACAAGCACACGCCTGTAAGAACAAAAAACACCATCAAAAGCGCAGTGACGTCGATAAACCACTTCCAAATCCCACCACTGTTGCGTCCTTTATGTAGATCGTTCAGCAGCGCAACAATACCGTAGTGCGTCGTTTCGACGTCTGCTGCACCAGTAGTCATATCAATAAAGACCGTAGCGTTATAACCCGGGCCTTTAAAATCCATAGAAAGCTCTCCGAGTAACAACTCACCTTGCTCAACTTCGGTATACACATCTAGTGCGGAGGGAGTGCCGCGAAGCTCGGTTTCTTTAGTCAAGAAAGCCACCAGCCCTTCACGATTAGGTTGAAAGGTATCTGAATGTGAGAATAGAACTGAGTGCGGAACCGTCAGAGTATGTTGTTGAATGATAGGTTCACTGCGTTCAAACAATTCGGGGCGATTGAGGGTAATACCAGTTACTGCAAAAAACAGCGTAACTAAGAGAAGAGCCATCGAAATATAGATATGTAGGCGGCGAGCCCAAGTTTGAACACCTTTGCTTTTAAGCAACATAGAAACAATCATCACCAATAAATGTGGGGCATAATTTAGGTGATAATCATTCGTATTGGCATTTAATTTACATTGTTTACTTTTTCAATTCAGCTTGGCTTGCACATGTTTTAGCTATTTGGGCCAATGCGAGTTACCGATTGCCTACCCTCTAGATAATAACCCTATCAATTTTAATGACTCAAAATTTAATGATATTTCCAATACTAAAAAGTGGGATAGACTCCACCAAAATGCGCCTTTATGTATATTTAATGAAAAGCTTAAAAACTATCCATAAACTAGATAAAAAAGGTAAGCTAAGAAGTTAGTGTAGGGTTAGATAGAGAAGATTTTCTGATGCTAGCCAAACGTTATGGTGTAGTTCAGAAGGAAAAATATGAACAAGAATGTTGGAATAATTCTCTTATCACTTTTCTCAAGTGTCACTTTCGCAAGTGAAAAGTTTGAAGCCAGTTTGTTTAACAACGTAAGCCAATCTATCGATAATTATGGTGCTAAGATAAAGCTGTGCGAATCTATGGCAGACCAGAATACACCTGACAAACAAACCCTAGAGTATTCAAAGAAGCATATAGAAGCATTAACTCCTGTTCTGCCGTTTTTAAGCGAGAAAGCTTTTGAGGCTTGTGTATTAAAAGAGAAGCAAGAGCTAGCATATTATCTATTAATAGCAAAAAATAACGCTTCAAGAACCTCAACATTAAAGCTTGTAGAATCGACTGAAAGCCTAACTTTTCATATCGAACCTACATCGAGAGAAAAGTTTGAAACACTGAGCAAGGTACATCAAGAATACATAGAGAAAAGCCCTTTTTTCTCCCGACCATTTGATGCATTAGCTTTTTATGAAAAGCTCATACAATAAATAGCCTTTATGACTTTAGACAAAAAAATACCCGAGACTGAGCTCGGGTATTTAATAAAAATGTTCGCTATGAGTTCTGCGTCGATTCTACTTTGCGTAGCTGTGATAGATACTTAACCCAACTCTTTGCCTGATTCGATGGCTTAATCTCATTCGCTCTTTTGGCATTAGCGAGCGCATCGTCAAACCGCTTAAGTTTGTAGTAAGCGCGAGTTTTGATAAGTGCAACATCCGCTTTACGACCTCTGACCTTATCGAGCGCGGCAATGGCATCTTTATAATGGCCTTCTTGCACCAACAGTTGAGAATAGTTCCAGTAATACTGCCTATCTAGCTGAGCTGCAATACGCCAGCTATCAATAGACTCTTCCCACTCTTTTGCCATTTGCCAATACGTTGCTTGCTGAGCTTTTAGCTTACTATTCGAGTTTACATCCTCTAGCTCGTTCATCACCAACGCAGCTCTCTCAGGAATACCTCGTTTCGCGTACAATTGTGCCAGCAGCTTTAAGTCATCTTGGCTAAGTTGTAACCCTTTCAGTTTTGCCAACGCCAAAGAGTCTAGGGCACGTTTGTTGTCATCAACCCGTAGGTATAGAGCAACAAGCTGACGCCACCATTCAATTCGCTCAGGTTCAATCACGATTAAGCGTTTGATGGTCGAGATTGCCGGCTTCCACTTTTTCAGTTCTAGCTCAGCAGAAAGCTTTATCGACAATGCGCCAAGCTTGTCTGGCTGACCAAATTTCTCATAACGAGCCATTGCTGAAAGCACTTTTTGCCACTGACTCAGTTGATAATGAGATTGGGAAATACGTAGCCATAGCTCATGCGCTTTTTGACCTTTAGGAATGTTTTTGCTCAAGGCATAGTAATGAGGTAACGCCTTAGAAAAACGTTGCTCGTTCAGCAGTATATCAGCCAACATTTTTCGGGTTTGCCATGATTGCTCATCTTGTAGCAAACCACTATTAACTGCCAACTCAAGTTGCTTAATCGCCGCTTGAGTTTGCTCATTCTGCCAGTAAAAAATACCCAACATTCGAGCGACATAAGCTTGGTCATATCCACGAGAAAGCTCCATAGCTTCAAGAGATGAAATCGCTTCTTTCAGTTTCTCTTCTTGAGCCAAGTTGTGTGCTCGTTGAACTCTCGCTGCGGTGTATTGGCTTAACTCACTGGCAATGGTTGAGAGTGCACTCAGGCTTAATACCGTACCGATTAAGAATTTTTTCATCATTTGGCTAACTTGAACTCCACTTTAGCGGTTTGTCCGAACTGCTCAATTGACACACCATCCTCAACTTTTGGCTGATACTTCCATTTTTTAAGCGCACGGATTGCTTCTCTTTCAAACATGCGCTCGGGCTCAGCCTCGATCACTTCAATATCTTTTGGTCGTCCAGTTGCATCGATCGTGAAACGCATAATGACATAACCTTCCACTCTACGTTTCAGCGCCTTACTTGGATAGCGAGGATCAACACGATACAACGGCAGTGCTTGCTGGTTGCCCATTGTTCCCTTCAAGTTTGGGGCGCTAATCGCGATGCCTTCAAGGGCTGTGTTTAAACCTAAAGCACTGACTGGCGTCATCTGACTCATTGGTTCCATTTGAGTGTCAGCTTGAGACAGATCCATTGGCTCCGGCGCTTGAGGTGGTTCTGGTTGCTCCGGCACTGAACGTTGACGACGCTGCACGTCTGCTTCATTCTCTACCATCACCATATCAAAACGAACGGCTTCTGAAGCTTCTGGTGCACGCTGGTTGCCTTTATCAACCATCCACGCCATAAAGCTAAACAAGCTCACAGAAATTAACAGTGATGCTGGTAGTGCAAGTAACAGCCTGCCCATTAAGGTTTCTCCGCCGCCAATGCAATGTTCTTCACACCCGCCGCCTTTGCAGCGTCCATCACTTTCACGACAGTGCCATTGTAAGCATGCTCGTCAGCTTGGATAACTAACGAGGCATCAGGCTGATCAAGTAACAGGTGCTCAATAGAGGCCTCAACACGCTCAATATCAACCACTCGTTTGTCGATGTACACATCATTCGCTGCCGTTACTGCGATAAAAATGCCCGCATCTTTTTGGCTTACTACATTAGAAGCCTGAGGGCGATTCACTTCTACACCGGATTCACGTACAAACGAACTGGTCACAATGAAGAAGATCAACATGATGAAGACGATATCAAGCATCGAGGTTAAATCGACTTGAGCTTCATCTTGTTGGTTAGGTCTGCGTCCGAGTCTCACTTTTGACTCCTTAAAGATTGTTCTAACTGGATAGCTTTTCGTTCACACACTTTGCTAAGGCGAGCATGAATAAACATGCCGGCAAGCGCTGCTACCATACCTGCCATGGTTGGCAGCGTAGCAAGTGAGATACCAGAAGCCATCAATTTCGGATTGCTGCTGCCTTGCGATGCCATTACGTCAAACACCGTAATCATGCCTGTCACCGTCCCTAACAACCCTAGCATTGGGCAAACCGCCACAAGTAGCTTAATAGTCGATAGGTTTTGGCGTAGTTCGATTTGCGCTTTTGCAATCCATCCTTCACGGATTTGATGCGCGTACCAAGAGTGGTGCTCTGATCTTGCGTGCCACTGCTCACAAAGCTGTTTTTTTACCCCAGGGAAAACCGTTGTGAGATAAATAACTCGCTCCATAACCAACAGCCAGCACACCGCCACGACGGCGGCCAGCCACCATAGGATTTGACCACCTTGCTGCATAAAGCTCATCAAGGTTGTGGCCCAATCCTCACTGATCAAACCCAATGTGCTGAGTAGGATCTGCTCCATTACGCTGCGTTCTCCGCTAAGGTGTTAGAGTGACTTTTGTTATTCGGCATATCACGCTCAGCTTGTTCTGCAACTAAACCGATGCCTTGTTTTTCTAAGATACTGCGAATATTTTCTGCTTGAGAGCTCAATACGTTGTGCGCTAATAGCAAAGGCATGGCTGAAACAAGGCCAAGTACGGTAGTCACAAGTGCCATCGAAATGCCACCCGCCATTACTTTCGGATCACCATTACCAAATTGAGTGATGACTTGGAAGGTTTCGATCATACCCGTTACCGTGCCTAGTAGGCCAAGCATAGGAGCTAGAGCAGCAAGAAGCTTAAGCATCGACAACCCTTTTTCTAGGTGGGTTTGCTCATCAACAACGGCTTCCAAAAGACGTAGTTCTAACGCTTCTACGCTGCGATGCTTGTCTTTCTGGTATACCGCAAGCACGCGACCCAAAGGGTTGTTTCCTGGCTGCGCTGGGGTTTTCAGTTGCTTCATGATTTTCTGACGCGAAATCATCAGTGATGCACCACGTACGAGCGCAATCAATAGGCCGATAGCCAATAAGCCAAGGATGATTTTGCCGACAACGCCACCCGCATTTAGGCGATCAGCCAAAGTCGGTGAGTTTGCAAGCTGTTCAAGAAGAATGCCACGTGACGGATCAATGACAAGTGCATCAATGTCACCAGAGGAAATAGTATTCGCTGTTGGACCGTTCTCAGGCTGACGAAGATAGTTTACCGCGTCTCCGCGTTGACCATTCCACTTAACGTAGCCAGTGTCATCCAGCAGCGCCATAGAACCAAGACGAACACCACTAACCGTTTGTTCACGACCCTCGCCATTTAGCAGTGTGAAAGAGACGTTTGCCATTTCACCGCTTGCTTTGATTTGTTCTTCCATGCTGCGCCACATCGTCTGAAGTTGGGTCAACGTTGGCAGTGATTTAGCCGCAACAATAGCATCGATATCTTTCTGATATGAGTTTGCATCTACACCGGTTACTGAGCTTTTTAGCTCAGACTCTAGCTCTTTTGCGTTCTGGCGAACGACGCCAAATAACTCACCTAGGCTCCCGGTTTCTAGACGCAACTTTTCTTCTAGCTGTGCCAGTTCTGCTTCATTTTCACCGAAGGTAACACTTAATGAGTCCGCCTCTGCTTGAAGAGCAGCACGCTCTGCCACCAATTTATTCTTTATAGCCTGTAGGTCTTGCTCTGTTTGCTTAAAACCTGATTCACGCGCGACATTGTGCGATTGCTGTTGACGATTTTCTTGCTGCGCCTTTTGTAACAACGCATCACTAGCAAAAGTTGTATAAGGCATTAATGCGGCTGTCGAGATTAATGCAACCGATAACCATTTTTTCATCATTTATTTGCCCTCCGCAGCGGTTAACGACACTGGTAGAGTTAACATGCTCGGCGCGATCTGTTTATTCGCCATAGCGAACGCTTTGTCTAGCTCTGATTTTTGCTCAGAACCCACTTGTTGCCATGCTTGTTGTTGCTGTGACCAGCTCCAAAATGTGTCACCAGATAAGCTACGCGCTACCAAAGACAAACGCCCTAAATAGAGAATGTCCGCCTCCACAGCTTCATTGTCACCTAGGTTAATCTTGCCTTGGTAAACGCCAAGCTTGGTGCCGTAATCCATTTCAATTTGGTACGCTTCTAAAATACGACGAAACTTCTCTGCATCCGCAACGTCTGCACGCGTCATCATGGAATCCAGCTTTGCAATTCGCTCCTCACGTTGCGCTTTGCGTATAGGCTTGTCGTTAGCGACGAGCACTTTTAAGCCCTCAAGCATGTGATACATCAAAGGCACGACACCTTGACGAGTTTGAGCAATCTGCTCAATTTGCTCGTTCAAGCTATCAACTTCTTGATTTTGACTTTCAACAAGGCTTGCAAGATGATCGCGATAAATCTTCAAGTTACCGACTTCCTCTTGCAGCTGCTCAATTTCAGCTTCTAGAGTAAGTGATTTTTCTGCGCTTGCATCAATACGTTTTTGGCTTACCGCCGACGACTGGTTTGTTTTACTCTGCACAGCTTGTGCATCGTTTAAGTTCGCCGCGTGAGCGGGAATCAAAACCGATGATATCAACAGAGCGATACTTGATTTCATTAGATTCATACGAGTTATATTTCTGTGTTCCAAAAACGACCAAAGGGGAAGACTACCCTTCCCCTTTAATAATCAAATTGTTATCAGTACTTGAACTGGATTGTTGCCATGTAGTTGCGGCTTTCTCCAACCACAACCCCACTCGCACCTTTTTGCTCGCCATTCGTGCTACCACCACCTGCGAAGTAGTCGGTATCGAATAAATTCTCGACATTGAATCGAGCAATAATATCCAAGTTTTCATCGTACTTATGTTTGTATGACACGCCCATATCAACGCGAGCGTAGCCATCTTTCTTGAAGGTGTTCTTTGCATCACCGTAGCGATCACCTTCATAAATCAAACCAAGGTTTAAGTTAGTGTTGTCTTGAACCTTGTAGCTAGACCATAGACTTGCCGAGAACTCTGGCACGTCTACAGGGCGGTTACCTTCATATCTTTCTGCCTTCTTAAGCTCTGCATCCAAATACATTGCAGAAGCGGTTAGCGACAACTCTGGGGTCACAAAACCTTGAGCCATTAACTCAGCGCCTTTGTGAACTTGCTCACCACCTTGCGTTTTCTTGTGTAGGAGATTGCCGCCCGCGTCTTTGCCGCTTTCAACATCCAGCGAGATGTTCTCTAACGTGATATCAAACACAGCACCAGATACAAATAAACGCTGATCAAACAGTTCCCACTTCGTACCGATTTCATAAGAGATACCACGCTCAGCGTCGAGTTTCTCACCTTCATTGATGTAGGTACGACTACCGTTGCTGACTTCACCTTGAGGCATGAAGCTTTCAGAATACTGAACGTAAACCGAGCCATTCGTCGATGGGTGGAATATCACACCTAACTTTGGAGAAACTTGGTTTTCGGTCAGTTCATCATCACGCTTTTCGTCATAACGAACACCTGCAAGCACTTGCCAGTAATCATTAATCGTCATCATATTTTGCGCGTAGATACCCCAAGTATCGTACTCAGCTGTTGGTGATTTCCTCGAACTACTATAGCTAGGCTTAGGCACCGTTTCTCCTGGCGCAATACTCGCCTCATTATGAAATGCCATAAAGCGATCATAACTGTAATCTAAGTAGTTAGCGCCCACTAACAACGTGTTTTCCGTACCGAACAAAGTAAAGTCCGTCGTCACATCTATATATGCAGTATCAAATACCCAATTATCGGAGCGATCGTTGCCTCGATGCTTAATCGTATTTAACTCTTCATACTGATCAAACTTAGGGTAAGACTCTACATCAAAACGCTTAAAGTCTTGGCGGTTGTAACCTGCTTTTACGTTCACGTTATCCGTGACTTGCGCATTAATATCGACACCGTAGTTTTCTACTTCGTTATCAATTTCAGACCACTGCGCATCCCAAATGTACTTATCACCGCGAACCGCTTTGCCATCAACAATGTATGCGCCAGAGTCCACGCTACCATCGTCTTTCGTGCGATCGTAATGCGCTGACACCATAAAGTTGTCGGTGATGTCGTACTCAACCACTAGGCCTGCTACCGTACGATCCGTTTCTGGCTCAGTGCCATCACCGTATCTGCGCCAAGAGCCGTAGCTTTCTTTGGCAAAAATTGCGCGCGCACGCAGTGTCTCTGCATCATTTAGCGCGCCACTCACATCAAGCACAGTGCGTGAGTGATCATTCGAACCTAGATCTTGACTCAAACTTGCTTGTGTTTGAGTTGTTGGTTTTTTCGAAACCATGTTTACCAAACCACCCGGCTCAGATTTACCGTATAGCAGACCTGATGGACCTTTAAGCACTTCAACACGCTCTAAAAGCTCAATTGGCTGACGATAGTGTGACCAGTGTTGACGACCATCACGAAGAAAACCGTCTGAACTGCTAAGTTCAAAACCACGTAGAGAGAAACGTTCGCGGTTACGGCTTGTACCACCCGCGCTAACACTTGCATCGTTACGTAGCACTTCACCAAGTGTACTTGCACGCTGCTCATCAATTACCGTTTCATCGATAACCGCTACTTGTCCCGGCGTTTCCAGCTGCGTCATTTCCATGCGCATTGCTGTACTGTTTGTATCTGCCTTGTAGCCGAACTCTCGACCTTCTACAACTACATGTTCGTCTGTTTGAACTTCCGCCACTGCAGGTGTTGCTAACACTGCACCGATCACTAACGCCAAATGGCTCTTAGTAAACATATCCTTTCACTCCGATTATTATTTTTCGGGTCACATACTTGTTGAATGCGATTCCCTCTTAATTATTTCGCGGGTGAATATAAGTGATAAGTATTACCATTTGCATTAAATTTACATTCTTTGCATTTGCAAACTTTTGTAAAGTACTCTCTGATGATGCGCCATGATAATGTGACATTAATCACAAAAATCACGACTTAATCATACTTATTGCTTGAACACTAAAGTAACCCTCAAACCGCCTTGCTCACGGTTTTTCGCCGTGACTGCTCCACCCATAATACGCATGGATTCTTTGACAATCGCAAGACCTAAACCGTAGCCACCAAGCTTTTTATCTCTAGAAGCATCTAAGCGTGTAAACGGATCAAAAATATCGACCAGCTTGTTCTCTGGAATACCAGGCCCATCATCAGATACTGACATGGTGGTGAACTGCTGCCCTTCTTTGACATAATTTTCCAGAGAAACTTCTATCTGAGATGCTGGTCCTGAATATTTAATGGCATTACCAATAAGATTGTTCAAACAACGAATGACCAGCGTTTCTTCACAAATGGCTTTAGCACATACAGCTTCTGAGCGGAAAGACAACGTCTGTTCTGACTTCAAATCTATTTTGCAACGTTCTACTTGCGGGGAGAGCAAAACTTCTAAATCACAGCGTTTCGTGGCTTTGTCGAAGCGCGCATTTTCCAAGCGACTGAACTCCAATATATCGCTGATCAAATGGTTTAGCTCTTTTGCTTCATCTTCTAGCCTTGCCACTAGGCTTTGCTCACTTTCTCCAACACGCTTTCGCAAAAGATGCAGAACCAAGTTCTGCCTCGCTAACGGCGTTCTCAATTCGTGAGAGACATCTCTTATAAGCAGTCGCTGCTTTTCAGCGAGAGAATGAATCTGTTGCGTCATGTGATCGAAATCTTGCGCTAACTCGTTAAACTCACGCGTGCTCGACTTCAGCTCTTTCACGACACTGACATTAAAATCGCCATTAGATAGCTTTTTGCTTGCTTCTCTCAATCGATCCAATGGTTGCTGTAAGTTACGTGCCATTAGCAGCGAAAAGAGCGCCAAAATAACCACTGCAATCACGACTTTGAGAATAGAGAAATACAGAATGAAGTCATTTGCAGGGTGCAGTCGATGTGGCAATTGAATCACTAAAGTATTGCCATGAACTAAAGGAATATTGATGATGGGGCGATTCACTTTCCCCTCAAGTTGATCATCAATGCTTCTCTTAAATTGAAGTTTGAACTCGAAGTGCGGATGCATCAGACGGTGCGTAACTGGTTGCTGATGTTCATTCAACACAAATAAATAAAAGTTTTGCGCATTTGCCCAGTCAGCAAGTTCGTCCATGTCTCCGTGCTCAATCAATACATTGGCTTGATGTGCAAGGTCTAGCATTTCTTCTCGCACACTATCGGGCACTTTCAACATGGCTTTCACCAGAGCTTGTTCCGCTAAGGATTGCACGACCAAAATACTAATGACAATTGCGGTCATGCAACTAAATAACTTGAACGCTAAGCTATCTTTACGTTTTGCAATAAAAGGTGGACATCGGAGCTTCATTAACGGTTTACAGCCTCTAAATAACTGTAACCTTTGCCACGGAAGGTTTTGATATGTTGCTTGGAAAGCCCCGCTTCAACTAACTTGCGACGTATGTTACTGATGTGCATATCAAGGTTGCGATCAAAAGGACTCAGCTCTTTCTTTAACACTTCAGTTTGAAGCTCTGCTTTTGAAATCACGACTCCTTGGTTTTTTACCAAGTAGCTCAATAGTTCAGCTTCCGTACTTGTGAGGGGTAAGCTATTAAGCTGGTCGCTGATCGTTTGAACGGTACTACACATCGTCTGACGTTGACGTTCCAAGCCAACACGACGAAGAATCGCTTTGATGCGCATTAGAAGCTCAGCGACATTAAAGGGCTTTCCGATATACTGATCGGCCCCCGCTTGGTAACCATCAAGCATCGAGTTTTCATCGTTGAGAGCGGTAAGCATTAGAATAGGTGTCGCGAAGCGCTGACAGATCCTACGAGCAACTTGCATGCCGTTAAGGTTTGGTAACATGACATCAAGCAATACAAGATCTACAGGCGTTTTTTCCATATATTGCAGCGCACTTTCACCGCAATGCACAGAAGATACGATGTAGCCCTCCTCTTGCAAAACCGCTTCTAACAGCTCACACAAAGGAACGTCATCATCGACTATCAAAACTCGTGACATTACCACTCACCATTCAAATAAAAATGGTTCGCATTTTATTACTCATTTACCAATTAAACAACTACACACTCTAAGGCTTTAAGTCCACAGGACTCAGTCCAAGAAGCAGCAACGTACTATTAGAGTTTAATGTTCACTTGTACTAAAGGTTCCTAACAATATGCACCTAGATATATCTTCATAGAAAAAACGAGTACAATCAGGCAACCGCAAAGCAAAAGATAAAGCGAATGGAAACGTTATTAATTGGTCACCGTGGCGTGGCAGGTTCATACCCTGAGAATACAAAAATAAGCATTCAGGCAGCCATTGGCCTGGGGTTGAAGTGGGTGGAAGTGGATATACAGCCTACCAAAGATAATGTTTTAGTGGTTTGCCATGATCATACCGTCAATCGATGCAGCAATGGACAAGGGCGTGTTGATGAGCTCACCCTGGAAGACTTAAAAGCATTAGATTTCGGTAGTTGGTTTAGCACAGACTTTTCAGGCGAGAAGATCGTGACACTAGATGAACTGCTCACTTTAGCTACTGAGAATAAGCTTAACTTGAATATCGAAGTTAAAGTAGACAACCATCCAGCGGAAGAAGTGGCGCAGACTCTCGCCAATGCGTTAACAAAAAGTCCAATGCCGCAAGAGAATGTACTCCTATCGAGCTTTAGTCATGACGTCATTAGAGCGATGCACAAATACTGCAGTGGCTACCGATTGGGTGTGTTAAGTGAATTCTTTACGAGAAAAGATAAACGCCTTTTGGAAGAAGTTAGTGCCTATAGCTGCAACCTAAATATTAACTGGGTTCGTACTCGCCAGATAAACAAACTCCAACAAGCCGGTTACAAAGTGATGTGCTATACGGTGAACAATCCAAATAAACTGAAATACCTGCCTCAGTTAGACGGTATTTTTAGTGATCATCCACAGCGCTTTATGCCATAGCCTATAAGAGCCAGAACATTAAAGGGGACCTTTTGTTACCACTCAATCTGAATTGGTGTCCCCATCTCGACAAGCTGGATAAATTCGTCCATCTCCTCGTTGGTAATCGCAATACACCCATTAGTCCAATCAAAACTTTGGATGTAAATCGGCAACTGACTCTCACCGTTTTTTAAGCCATGAATTTTGATGTTCCCTCCAGGGGACACACCTCGGCGCTTCGCTTCCAACGTATCAATCGCATCAGGGTAACTGATATGCACAGAACGATAAAAAGCAGAGTCCTCTATAACATAATCTAGAGTGTATTCGCCCTCTGGTGTGCGATTGTCTCCCTCTTCTTGTTTATGTCCTTGAGGGTTCGCTCCTAAAGCAATTCGGTATTCTTTTAGCACTGCTCCTTGTTCCATCAAATACATTCGACGCTTAGACTTGTCGACTTTAACGAGGTCAACAGCTGCGTGAGTGCCAGAAGCAAACACACAACACAAGAACATAGAGCACCATTTTACTGACATTGTCGTAACGCCTAAGCTAATAAAGTGAACAAGAAAAGAGCGATAATGCTAGTCAGTTAATGCTCGTAAAGCAAACAGTATCTAATGCGGAACCATAAGATAGACTCGCTGAAAGGCGTACTTCTTATCGTTATTTGATACAACAAAAGTCAAAGAGAAGATTTCTCTATTCATTGCGGCTAAGTTGCATTACTTTATAAGCATATTTATTTATAAAGTCCGCACTTTTTGAGAGGGAACCATGATTAACATTGCTTTTTTTAGTGCAAAATCCTACGACGAAGCCTCTTTTAATAAAATTAAAAATAACCGCGATTTTGAATTTCACTATCACGACTTCCGACTAACCGAAAAAACAGCCAAGATGGCGCACAGCAGTGATGTCGTATGTGCGTTTGTTAATGATGATCTTTCAGCTCCTGTCCTTAAACAGCTTTCTCTGGGCGGGACCAAGCTTATTGCTATGCGCTGCGCGGGATATGATAAAGTTGATCAACAAGCAGCCAAAGAACTAGGCTTACAAGTGGTTCGAGTTCCTGCTTACTCACCAGAAGCAGTGGCAGAGCACACGGTTGGTTTAATGATGTGCCTAAACCGCCGTCTTCACAAGGCCTACCAACGCACACGTGACGCCAACTTCTCGCTAGAGGGTCTTGTTGGCTTTAACTTTTACGGAAAAACTGTTGGTGTTATTGGTACGGGTAAGATTGGTATCGCGACGATGCGTATCTTCAAAGGGCTTGGCATGGAACTGCTTTGCTACGACCCCTACGAAAATCCATTAGCACTAGAAATAGGAGCCCGTTACTGTTCGCTTGAAGAAATCTACGCTAATGCGGATATTATCTCTCTCCATTGTCCAATGAGTGAAGAAAACTATCACTTATTGAACGAAAAAGCCTTCGCGCAAATGAAAGATGGTGTAATGATCATTAACACCAGTCGAGGCGAGTTGCTAGATTCACTAGCGGCGATAGAAGCGTTGAAACAAGGTAAGATTGGTGCGCTTGGCCTAGACGTGTATGACAATGAAAAAGACTTATTCTTCCAAGATAAATCTAACGATGTCATTGTCGATGATGTTTTCCGCCGTTTATCGGCTTGTCATAACGTGCTGTTTACTGGCCATCAAGCATTCTTGACTCACGAAGCACTTAATAACATTGCCTCTGTGACGCTTGATAACGTCGAAGCCTTCTTCGATGGTAACGTATCGGGCAATGAACTGATTAACTAAAGCCAGACAATCGAGAAGTATAGTAGAGCGTGTGATCTCAGCTATGCTATACTTCTCGACTATTTAAAATTTGAGCCAAATTACCATGAGCATAAAAACTGATATTCAAAAGCTGCACAACCGTTTAGATACATGCCAACGTAAACTTGATGCGGCACGTTCTCGTGGTGATCACGAAATGATTACAAAGTTCACGGATGAAGTAGAACAGCTTACCAAAAAGCTTAACCAGTTAAAGCACAAGCAAAACTATGAGCTGAACAAAGAACGTAAAAGCTTACTTGATATGCCTTTCTCTCGTGAAATCACCAAAGCAGAACAAGCGGACATCGGCAAACTGAAAAAACGCGTACGCGGCTTAGTAATCGTTCACCCATTAACAAAAGTTGGTAAAGAACTTCGCCTTGATGTGATGACAGGCTTTGCGCCAAAAGAGTTTTAAAACTCGCATTAACATTTATGGAGCCCAAGCATTTGCTTGGGCTTTTTATTTTGTACTGCTTCATTAAATTTCATCGAAATATCAACCCATAAGCTCTTAAAAAGGCCAGCGACAAAAGCCACTGACCAAATTCAAAATGCCAGTCTGCATTACTCGCCTACGACAGTTGCTGCAACTTGTGCTCCACAACGGGGTCATTCGGAACTAACTGCTGAGCCACTTCCAAAAGTTGTACTGCATCTTGCGGATTGTCATGCTCATGCTTCATCGCAATATCAACAAGTGGCTGAATATCGATTTGCGCTTGATGCTCCTTCACATGTTCTTTCTTTTCTTCAATTAACACATTATGAGCGGTACTCAGTAAGTTCAAACGATGCTGTGAACTCGCATTCGCCTTGTTAAGGCACTGATAGTAATCTTCTTTTAATCGCAGCGTTTTAGTCTGATGACGAAACTGCGCTATATCTATCTTCTGATAACGTATAAAGTCTACAGCCACTTGCTTATAAAAACCGAATTTATTCAAATACGTCGCGTGGGTACCATGTCCCATCCCGAAGACTCTTAAGTGAGTGAGCTCTGGGTAGCGTTTGGCGTGAAGGCGGTCGATTTCATTAGTTGGATCATAAATGATGTAGCCTTTTGCATCGCCAAGGTCAAGGTCGTGATACTTTCCTTCCCAATCAAATTGTTGGGCTAGTTCAGTACTTGGCCTATCATCCCATGGCACCAAAACTCTGTTTTTTGTGCTGACCGGGTGAAACATCAATACTTGATCCAACTTTAATAGATTGGAAAAGGCACCAATAGCAAAACCACCGCGGCTAAGCCCATAACCTAAACGACATTCAAAAGGCTCAAGTAAAGTTGATAGCTGCTCTAGAAAGAAAATCAAATTACGGCTGCGAAACCAGTTACTTTTCCCAAGATGCTGAAATGAAATAATATTTACTTTTTGTTTCTGGGCTAAGCGATAGCCCCAAGGCGCAAAGTCTGAGTGTAAGTCCTGTACTTGTAGATTCGTACCAGCAGGGGAAAAGGTGAACAACAACGGTTTATTGCGGTCGACAAACTCATACTTAACAAATACATCATCAAGTAAGTCCTCCCCGGACATCGGTAGCCTGGTTTGCTGTTCTTCACGAGAAAGAGCCAGCCATTCATCCAACCAGTACAGTAACTTCATTAATCCTCCATCTAAATTGCGCCTAGCAATTGTGTTAAAAATCTAGTTTTTAGTGTGTGATCATCTCCCCCTGGTTACAGGGGACTCTGATATCAGTCCTCTTTTAAAACAAAGCGTGAATTTGCTTATTAAATTGGTCAATATCTAAGGTTTGATGGCGAACAAACTCCTGCGCCACCAGATTAAAAAATTCTAATTTATCTAATTGTGTGGATTGAGTGCCGTGTCCCATACCGACGACTTTTAAATGGGTAAGCTCTGGATAACGTTCAGCATGAAGACGATCAATGCGATTGGATGGGTCATAAATAATATAACCTTTGGCATTGCCCAAATCTCGATCATGGTAGCCGCTTTCCCAAGCAAACTGCTGAGCAAGCTCAGTACTCGGCCGATCATCCCAAGGCACTAACGCTTTATTTTTAGTGCTAACAGGATAAAACAACAAAAGATGTTCTAGTTTCAGCAAGTTAGCGAACGCGCCAATTGCAAAGCCACCTCGACTTTGCCCATAACCCAAACGACATTTGAAGGGATGAAGCAACTCAGATAGCTGCTCCAGAAAGAAAATCAAATTCCGACTACGGAACCAATTACTTTGTCCTAAATGTTGAAAGGCAATAATGTTTACTTGTTGTTGTATTCCGAGCTCGTAGCCCCAAGGAGAAAAATCCGGAGTTAAATCTTGTACCTGCACATCAGTACCGGAAGGAGAAAATGTAAACAACAATGGCTTGTTAAGATCGACGAGTTCATACTTCACAAACACATCATCAAGTAAATCGTAGCCAGAGATAGGTAAAGCCATCTCTTGTTCTTGTTGAGTAAGAGCTTGCCATTCATCTAACCAGTAAAGTAGCTTCATTTTTTCTCCAAGTGCATCCGCAGTATTTAGACTGGAACTCTATCAAAATGCGTTTAAGCATCCCACGTTGAGACTTAAGAAAGCTCTATTTGAAGCCCAAATGAGACGTATGGCAATGTCTTCGATTGAAGGTATTACTGCGTAAACTAAACCCAAAGTAGGTACGCAAAAACTTGGAGAAAGAGCTAGAGAAAAATCAATTAGAAGTTTCGATAACAGCGGTTAAAAAACAACAGATACAAAAAAACCGCTGTAAGAACAGCGGTTTTTTTAAAAGTGGCGGAGAGATAGGGATTTGAACCCTAGATACGCTATTAACGTATGCCGGTTTTCAAGACCGGTGCTTTCAAC
>NZ_JAWOWA010000037.1:0-23715 GCF_033340195.1 Vibrio sp. 1457 | reverse complement strand
CTGAAACTCAGTATATTGTATAAAAGTCGCTCAACTTTAGGAGGTTTGGTTTCTCGTCTGAATTACGCAACAAAGCCGCTCTGCAATACAGCTCTTTGTCAGTTTTTCGTTGTTTCTTGAAATTGGCTTTAACGGTACGAATGAGGGCTTTTACCTTCAAAAGTTCATCTTGATTGGAAGACGTTTGAGGATGTTGGTGGATGAATAGGGTATGAGCAAATGTCGTGATAAATGCTTGCTGCTCCTTGATACTGACACCTGATTCAATTGGGGAAGGTAAAACCCCTGGTAGTAGGGTCGTTAATTCATCAACGGAATAGTCATGATATTCCATCCATGATGTTAGATGTTGCTTTTGTTTTCTGGAGGTGCTGCGAATAACAGCCGCTGCGACTGTATTTATATTAATGTCCATTTTTAAATTCTCTATTTATTATTTTAATTATTTAGAGTGTATTGTTTTTAGCGATAACGCCGAAGGCTGTTATCGCAACCCTACTAAGTAGGGCAAGTTTTCGTGCGTTTATTTGGAACAAATAAGAACGAGCGATATCAGCTTGTTACTATTTTTGTTCTATCTGTTTTTATTATAACAATATAATTTATAATATTAAATGTGCTTATTCAAATAAGTAGAATATATTTTGTGTGATGGCTGGTGTAATATGGAGTTTAACTGGGGAATATGATTGGGAATCTGTCGCATGCGACAGGGAAAGTGCGCGTTACGGCATCGAAAGTGACCTTTGCGACAAGGAATTTGCGCCGCACTCTCACTACGTCTCAGCCGCTTTCATCCGCTTTTACGCCATCTCACTGAAAGTCAGTAGGTAGTTGTCGAGACAGATGTTATATGATTTAAGTTAAGAAGTAATAAAAAAGGAAGTGTATTCTTGATGGCTGAGTTAAATGAAAATAAAGGATGTACTTGTCATTTATTTATTTTAATTACTTCGCTTGGTTATATTGTGTGATGTTAAATATATGGTGTGTGTATATTTTTTGCGTTTTTAAATATATAGGTTTTGTATATTTCACTTCATGAAATTAATGCGAAAAAGTGATTGCTTTTTACTTCTAAATACGAATATTATATTTGCAACGACTCCTGTAGTCATAAAAAAAGAATAAACGGAGGCGTCCAATGACGCTTATACACCCAATTAACCAATTAAAAATAGAAAAAAAAGTCGATGTATTAAAACGCGTTGGCTTATCCCAAGCCACGCTTCACAGACGTATAAACGATGGCACATTTCCGCCCGCAGTGCAACTGGGTCCCAAGGCAGTGGGATTCATGTCGCATGAAGTCGATGCGTTTCTTATTGCATGCGCTTTGGGAGAAGATAAAAAGCGAGTTGTATCTGAGCTTCTTGCGCAGCGACAAGCGCTTAAACAAGCGAATCCGTTATTGCAGTACATGAACTTTCAATAATCTATCTTTTAGTTCTGTGCATACGTTGCACAGAGCTTGCTCAACTTCAGTGGTAATTGCAAGATTCTCAACGACTTTTGTGCTCAAGCTGAGGAGGATAAAAAACTCTTGACATTAAAGTACAGGCTAAGTTAGTTTGATAAGGCTTCCAAACCGCTCTGCTCTTTGAAAGCTCTGAATAATAATATAACAGCAAAAATAATAACGATAAAAACAAGATAAGTGGCTGAAAGCCATCAATAAAAGTTATTACGTTGTCACTCATTATTACTTCGGAGAAAACATGAAAGAGTTTAACGTCTTAAAGAAAAATCGAAAGTATTTTGCTGCATCGCTTAACGGCTACAAGTGCAGAATCTTAATCGATGAACTGTCCCAGAACCTCTCAATCGGTACGCAACTGCTGAATGTCGAAGACATCTCCGTTCGTTCAAAGTATGGAACCGACTTAATATTCAAACTTAAATCCTCGATTGAGGAGCAAAATGAGTCTGGTTTTATTACTTTAAACAGCACTTACAATACCTATCTCGTTGAGAAATGCCATGCTCTGGGTGGACAGTGGGATAAGTCCAGTGAGTGTTGGGTGTTTAGCGGCCTTATCGAAGAAAAGGTTGATGAACTGGCTTATATTTTCAATTCCTCTCTCGTACCCGTCGAAGTGACGATTCATGATGACTATGATGTGTACGAAGAAAAGGGGACACTGTGTTGCCTTGGTTACCCAGTCGCACGCGCATTTGACCGTGATTCAGGAGCAAGAGTTGAAGAAGGGGTGGGTGTCGTAGCGGGCGGCTTCACAAGCGGTGGTAGTAAGAAAAATTGGGTGACTCAAGCCAAATCTGGGACAGTGTTTCGCTTTGAGGTGGCAGAGCAAGTGCTCATCCATTTTTCTGAGAAAGAGCCTCATTACCACTTTAAAGCTATCTGAAAATAAGTGATATAAAGTGGTTGCCACCACGTCTTGATGAAACTGAGGCCGTACTTAACAACGCTATTATTCATAATAGCGTTGTTTTTTTCCAAGTTCTTCATGGGATGCCGCAACTGCGTTTGTCTTGTATGACATATTCATGCCAAGTTATCAGAGTTTCATATGTGAGGTCTGATGGTTTTAAGTTGACCAAATTTTAGTAATGATTCCTTGTGTATATTAGTTCAGTTACGATTTGTCTATCCTTTTTTCTTGTATGTGCAGGTATTCGTAGTCCCTTTTCGGTAAGTAGAACATCCCCAGAAATTGCCATACTTACCTTCCCAAAGCTTCATCTCACCACCGCAGTTTTTACATATTGGACGTTCATCATTACAACTCTTATCTATACAGACTTGGAACCCGCTCTTAATACCTCGGCTCATCGGGCTGCCACATTTGCTGCATGGTGTTTCCTTGTTCTTACAGCGTGGATAGAGAGAACAAGATAGAAATTTACCATACTGACCTGACTTGGGGCGTAAAGTGCCTTCACCACATTGATGGCAAGAAATTTTATCGGATTCTTTTTGAATAAGAGAAACATCAAATTCGTTGGTTTCTACAGGGTACTTAGCTTTAATAAGCTCGGTAACAAAATCACTAGCATCCATCATATCAACAAGCAAATAAGCTCTGTGTTTTGCACGAGTGAGAGCAACATAGAACAAGCGGCGTTCTTCAGCATGTTCGAATCTATCTCCCTGTGGCAATAATGCATCCACTAACGGTGGAGTTTGTTTCTCTGAGGGAAATCCATGCTTACCAGTGGTAAGCCCCAGTACAATTACATACTCAGCTTCTTTCCCCTTGGAGGCGTGGAAAGATTGATTCTCTATGTTCAAAGTCGGGAACTGATGCTTCAAAGTCCTTAGCTGGTGTAAATCAGGGAGTTGGTGCCAGTAGCGGGCAAGCAAGTATACCTTGTTCTTGCTCGGTTTCTGAGATGCGAGCAATTGATTAGATATCGAAATGAGCGCCTTTTCTAATGCCGAGATTCCTTGTTCATCTTTTCCATGACGAACGATACTCACCGCAGGTTTATCTACTTTAACAAGTGAAACTATGTCTTTCTTTAACTGAACGGGGTTTTGTGTGACAAATCGAGTTGCGACATCACCAATTGAGCTATTGAATCGGAAGGTCATATCTAAGGTGGTTTCAGATGTAGAGCCAAAGTAGTTGGAAAACGCTGTGGTAAGACGCACATCGGCACCGCTAAAGCGATATATCGCTTGCCAGTCATCACCAACGCAAAACAGTGATGAGCGTTGCACACTATCCCTAAGAGCCTTAACAAGCCTGGCTCTCGGTTCTGAAATATCTTGAAATTCATCGACTAACAGATATTTCCAAGGAGACTGGAATTGACCTGTTTGTACATACTTTAACGCTTTTCCAATCATATCGTTAAAGTCGATAACTTGATGGTCTCGCAGGTACTTCTCATAGCTGTGATACAGCGGCATTAATAACTCAAGCGCTTTTGCTGTTTGCTTCGAATCAATCGATTCTTTGATGATTTTGTTTACGCCAGCGTCATCAAGGCATGCTGCTTTTTACATATCAACTAGCGCACCGAGTAACTTAGCTAGCTCAGTTACCCGACCCATCTGCTCCAAGCTGTCTAACAAAGCACTCTCGGAAACTGGTTGAGTTTCCACACCATGCTTATCTAACTCCTTTTCTAGTGCTGTGAGTAGGGTGCCTTTCTTGTGTTGGTGGTAAAAAAACTCGATGTAACCTGTCCCATATTTCTTATGGGTTTCACGCTTCCATTTGATACCTGCATGATAACTCTCTCTGTCTATGTACGGTGCGGTGTTACCGTTTTCATCAATGCCGTAGTATTCGATATAAATATCATAGTCTGGGAGATAGAAATCTGGCTCATACTGGCGATATTCCGCTGTTGCAACGTCGAAGCGATATTTAGCCTCATACTCGTAGTTGATACCTTTACGAAACAACCAGTTGGCAATAACTAGCTCGCCATAGCTTTTAACTTGCTCGCCTCTCATAGAACGAATGTCGTTATCATTGAGATATTTGAGATATGAGCCGCGGGACTCAAAATCCCAAGGATTTTTATCTACGTAGTAGTAGGAGCTAAAGTAATCGAGTAATGCCTTTTTGTAACTGCTGTCAGACATCAAGGCCTCGACTTCATCGTGCATCCATTTGGCTTTCATCTTGGCGCTGTCTTCGAGCTTAGACAGACTCGGTGCCTTACCTTCAACGGATGAGATAATCCTTACGCCAATACTATGAAAGGTACTAGCTTTCACGTCCTCAAAACCTAACTTGTCTTTGATTCTCTCATCCATCTCTTGGGCTGCGATGCGGCCATAAGCTAATAACAAGATATCGCTAGGATTAGCTTGTCGACTTTTGATGAGGTAACCTGTTCTTCCTACCATGACACTGGTTTTGCCTGTACCTGCACCAGCTAATAGGAGGTTGTTGTCATTATCGGTAACGCAAGCGATTCTCTGTTTATCAGTTAGCGGGTTGGATTCCACACAATCAAAGAACGACTTGTATTGAGCGAGCTGCTTTTGCACATACCGACTTCGTATTTTTTGGACATCCGAAGCGCTCCAACTACTGATATTAGTAAGTTGCGATGCTGTGATTTGAGCTAGTTCTGAGAGACCTTGTACTTTGTCCCAACCTTTCCAACGCTTTAATTCATTACTGGCAGTTGTTCTAATTATCTCAACAGAAGAGTCTCTCAGAAATCTTGATGTGCATTGAAGGTATGCATCACTGAGAAAATCTTGCAGGCGCTTCGCACTTTGATTTGCCCAAGATGGGAAAAGTCGTTTTGAATACCTAAACGGTGTAAGATAGCCCAGCATACGATAACGGTAAGTTTGTTCTTGTGAAACTATGACTAAGCACCCGCCATCAATAGCGAGTGACAGGTGTGGTGGGTAATCAAGCTCCGCCCAGTTAAAGTGAGCATCTTCTCCTCCTTGAGCAACATGAATCCCATTATCGTCCACTGTTACCTCGATCTCTTTGTTAAAGAGACGGGCAATTGGATTCGTAGTAAGTGTCCATAAAGTCATTGCACGTAAGCCAGTATATTTACTATTTGTCTCGAAAATTTTTTGTAGTTTACCGTAATGCTTGGAGAGTTGTACTTGAGCTTTGTTAAGCTCTGGTCAGGCACTCAGTTTATGTACAGAAAATTAGCGGACATCTAACTGATGATATTGCTCTAGGGACGTTTCTCAATTTTAAAAGTGTTATAAATAGCTAGCGCACACGTGTCCCAAAGTGTGTTTGAAAATACTAAATATTTTTGTCTTCCGACATTTACGTCCATCTCCTGAGTCTATTGTGTGTCCTGCCTGAATAGAGACCCAACACATTAGCCTGTCGAGCGTTTTGACATACTTCATTTTGTTGCTGGTGGAAGGTATGAACAAGAAACACTACGTGGGTCATATCATCCCCACACCAAGAGATTTACCAAGCCTAACTTTAACGTAGGGTCGATAGACATGGTTAAAGCTCTTATCAATGCCAGTTTTGAGAATCAAAGTAGCATCGTCACTAATGCCCACAGAGCAAGCTTTGTTTCAAGACTGATGTCAAAGCACTACAAAACGATTGGTAGCGCAAACACGACCATAGTAGACAGAATGGTGACTTTTATACTGATACATTGCCTCACTCAATTGACTCATTGCATCATTTAAGTGGGCTGGTCATGAGAAAAATGATTATTTATCAGTATCTTAAGTGTGTGGGGGGGTAAATTCCATCTCTTTGAAAGCCTATATCAAGCTCTTGTGTTTTCTAATGTTCTTACCTAGTCAACTAAACCTCTTAATCCTAGCTATGACTGATTACCCCTGTACGCGGGTAAAATTAACTTTAACCCCTTAAGGGGTTAAAGTGCTAATATCCTCTGTAGGGGTTAATTTACATTGGAGGCAGATATGCTCATAACAAGTCCGAAGCAACTGGGAATATACTTGCGTGATGTTCGCAGGAATCAAAGGCGCAACCAAACCAAAGTCGGCGATATTGTTGGTCTAAAACAGACCACGGTATCAAAACTTGAACGTGCTCCTGCCTCGTCGAGTATCGAAAGTCTGATGCGTCTGCTGTCATCACTAGATCTTGAGCTACATATTCAAGACAAAGCTGTAAGCTGTGAACAGGCAAAGCTTCGTGACCCTGATGATTGGTAAAATCCTATAAAACAAAGCCAACTGTATAACTAAGTTGTTCTCTCACAATCATCATCGAGTTAGCAAATCGATGGTTACGCGACCAGTTTATTTTTGCCCAAAAATGTGTCGGCATCGCTGGTTACTCAGATTTGAACACGTGATTTCGCAAATACTTGAACTAGTGATGGGCAAATGACAAAATCAGCGCCTGAGCGGCGCGTTCTTAGTCCACGCTAATAAGCCAATGAATTTGTTTATAATTCATAAAAGTGTGATATATTTAACGTAGTTGACTAGAGCATATTGGTCTGAAAGCGCTACCGATGGTCACATCTGTGCCACTTACGAAATCACTGACTACGTAAAAGCAGAAGCTTGTCTGACAGCAAGCTACCCATTGACTAGCAAGACCCAAAGAGAAGGCACTTCAACATCAACTACAACCAAGAAGGTATCGAGCATGAAGAAATCATCTAAATCTCTGAAAAAACTTGGTGCAGTTGCTGGCTTATCTTCAGCGTTACTAGGGGGTTCTGAACTACAGGTTCAGACCAATGCGTTTTAGTCTTCATCTACCGAGATAAAAATCCCGTTTGCATTCCATAATTCAATGATTTTCCTAGTTTTCTGAGTGTTCCAGAAGCACTTGCCAAATAAGATGAATCTCGCACCTTCTAGATCACGTCTTTCAGTTATCTTAAAAGTGTTTGAAGAGCTTATCTTTATGTCTTTTGATCGGAATTCCCACATCATCACAGTCGGTAGGGTTTAACCATTCAAGGTCACTAGCTCATTTCTGTCCATCAGCGTGCTGGCGAGACCTAGTTAGCAAAGGTTTGCCCCTTTTCGTGCTGGCAACTAGGAAGGGATCCTTCTCGGTTGCTTTCCAGCTCTAAGAAACACTTAGTAATTGCGTCTTCGGTAGCTGTAACGAGCCTATGCCCCAAACCTTATATGGAATCCACGTATTTACAAAGTGATTTAGCAATTAAAGTTAAGATGCGGTCGTATATTCGGCTTCTTGTTGAAGGGGCTACCTTCTAGCCTTTGATGTTTTGCGCACCTACTGTCCTCATCGTGCTATCAGCTTTAAAAGCATGAAGGAATGGTCAGGTTTTCAGTAGGTTGGTCTTACCTTTTATGCTTCATCATTTCGTAAAATCTAAGAATCTATTAGTAATTAATTTGTGAGTAAAACAGGTTTGTATTCAGTCTCATACCGAAGCATTGCCCACGCCGTTCGTACCACCTTGTTAGCTAATGCGATGCAGGCCTTTTTGAAGCCAATACGTTCAATGATGCTCCTCAGCCAAGCATCCTTCTGGGTCTTTGGTTTTTCGGGTAGTCGCCCAACGTAGGACATTGCACCAAGATAGAGAAGGGAGCGTAACTCTTTCACGCCCCCGCACTTGTCGATCCCAATCATAAAGACCTTGCCACCTGAACTGTGTTGTTTTGGGGTAAGACCAACAAACGCTGAAGCTTGTCTACCATTCTTGAATTGCTTTCCATCACCAAGAGTTGTGTAGAGCATTGCAGCGGTTGTTTCTCCAACACCTTCAATTTCCATTAATCGTTGGCATGGCTCTATCTGACGCGTTAGAGCATTTTTCTCTTTTTCGAATGCGATGAGTTGTGCTTTCAGTTCTTTATATTGATTCCATAACATTGACAGAACGGAAACAACATTGCCTGGTATTGATGTTTCTCCATCAAGAGCTGTTTGAACCGACGCTTTTAAACCTTTTTCACCTCTTGGGTTAGCAATGCCATAACCTAACATCGTTCCTCGAATATGCTGTCCTAAAGAAACTACACTGCGAGATAAGAAACGGCGACTACTCTCTAAAGAATGCATTGACTGTTGCTCTAATGATTTTGGTCGGCTGTATTTGATACCTATTTGAATTGCTGCGTTAGCAATAGCAAGAGCATCATTGTGATCAGTTTTATGGCCTTCCAAGTAACCTTTCACTTTTTTGGGATTAATGATGCGTACTTGATGCCCATGTTTTTCAGCAAGTTGCCCCCAGTAATGGCAACCGCAGCAGCCTTCCATAGCAACAATTGAAGGCTTTGTCTTAGCAAGAAACTCTTTCATTTTCTGTCGGCTCAAGGGCTTATTGGAAAGCAATTCACCATGAACACTGATATGACAGGCTTGAAGAACATTTTTGGCTAAGTCGATAGCGATAACATTATTCGTCAACATATTGGAATCCTTGTCTTGGTCTCATTCTCCTAAGTCTAATTGGCAAAGGAGGGAGTGGATTCCATACATCATGTTACGGCCGCTGTACTGTACTACGTGAAAACCTAATACAGAAAAGCTCTACCTATAAGGCAGAGCTTCTTGAGGTGTCTTTTTAAATACCAGTAACGAATTGTAGCGTTTCTTGAGCGTATGATTGAACTGTTTGTAGATCTAAGCTTTGAATCTTAGTATCAAAACCATCTGCATGATGAAACGCCTTAGAAAATTCATTAATTTTAGTGATTTGGCTTATCTGATTGTGTGTGTCGAAGAAGTGACTACTAGGATCTGTCTCATCTCGAATTTTCGTAATCATATTACCTAACCAAACGCCTTCGTTAAACTCTCGAGGGTATAAGAAGCGTAGGTGTGCTTCTAAAATAGGGCGAATAGAACGAGCTACTTCAACTTTTGATTCATCTTTGGCGTCAGCAACAAAATCATAGAGCTTATTATATTCTTTGTGGTAGGAGTGAAGAACGTGAGCGTCATAGTCGCTTCTTTCTACCATTTGACTAGATATGTATTGAGAACTGTCAGCCTTAAGAGGATCTGATTTTTTATATGACACATCAATCTCAAAGCACTTGGTATGTTGGGATAATATCGAGTATTTCTTAATCTCAGATAAAAAGAATGGATCGTGACTAAATACGATGGTTTGATAGCCGTTGTTAATCAGCTTTTCGATCTCAACGATGGTTGCGTCTTTGCGGTAGTTATCTAAGGATGACATAGGGTCATCTAAAACAATGATGGAGTTGTCACTATTAGCCTTGGCAAACTTAGATAAGAAGAATGCTAGAGCGAGAGCAGATCTATCACCTAGACTCAGAACGTGCTCAAAAATGTGTTTGTTATCGTCCACATTTTCAACTGAAAGTTCTTTGTCGATAAAGGTTATTACATACTTAAGACGAGTTGAACCACCTTTACCTTTATTGTCCTTATCAAGCTCTTTGATTCGTATCATTGAGTGAAAGTTTTTCAATAGCTGGTTAATAGAATCTTTATGCTCTTTAATGCTATCTTCCTGATCTTTATCAATTTCATTTTTTAACTCCTTGATTTTATTAGCCTTGTCTCTTTTATCATCAGACAGAGACTTGTGATAAACCAAATCGTCAGCTACTTCTGCTTCGAAACGCTTCTTGGTTTCTTCAATGTCGTCGATCTTGGCTTGGAGAGCTTGAGTTGAACCAGTTGCTAGTTGATTCAAAAACTTAGTAACTTGCTCGTTAAATTCTTGCACTTCACGGTTGTATGCCGAGAAGTCAAACCCATTGAAAATACTGTCAAATAGTTGATTGAACTTAGTGAAATTAGTTTCTAACAATAAGTCTTTTTTCTTCTCTTTGATCAGGTTGACACACTCAAATACGATTGATGTTGATAAAGAATCAAGGTCTTTAAAATCATATTGAGGATTGAAGCCTTGGATGCGATCTGACCAAGTTTTGATAATCTCACTATTGGATTTCACTAAAGCTTCTAAGTCTTCAATTTTACAACCAATGTCTCTTACATCTAATTCGAACTGGTCACTATCAAGCTCGAACTTATCACTAGCTTTGGTGTATGAATCATTAATGAAATCCTGATACAGCCTAAAGATACTGGAGTTTGCAAGAGGTTGAGCGCAAAAAGGGCAATTATCTAATTCGTTTACCAGTTGAGTGCCAGTTTCAAGCCACATGACATCCCGCTCTTTAAGATTCTTAGCTATGTGCAGCTCAACTTTTTCTTGTGCTTCTTTTGACAGACTCTCGATGCTGAGTGTGAAGACGCTTGTATCTAAATCTGGCTTAGTCAGAGCCAAGGGAGAAAGCTTTTTACGGCTTTTGTAGTGTTCTACACTCTTCAAATCTTGGATTTGAGCTTCAAGACTTGCAATCTCAGCATCAGCGTTAGGAGTAGCTTTTATACCACGGATTTTAGCAACTGTTTTTCCTGGAAATTTCGTAGTGAGTCGTGTATCAATTGGGCTTAGCTGAACGTTGATAGCGTCAATTTCTGCTTTAAGTGTATCAATCTCTTGTTCCTTTAATACTGATACTTTACCTAATGAAAACTCATAATAGTTAGTGAGTTGACTACGATCTTTAGCATTAGGAATATAAAGGTTAGTATCAATGAACTCTTGATTGAAAACTTGGAAACTAAACGGTGTTTGAAGCGAATTTAGCGTTACGTTTTTACCGCCAACTCGAAGATTGAGAGCTGGTACACCATCAGACTCTAGCGGCTTTAACGCTTCTATCGCTGCTTTGTCGCTTTCATTTATAAAATTGAAGATCTTACTTAGCGTAGACTTACCAGAGCCATTTCGGCCGTAGATCAGGTTTAGCTTATCAAACCCTTGAGTTAATGCTCGTTTGTGTTGCCATTGCTTGATGTTTTCAATTTTTATTATTCTTTCTAGCATTTCTAATTTTTTCAGTTAGTTGCGCTTATTTGTGCAAGGTTAATATGGGATTAAAGGCATACTAACATGGTTATGTTGTCCAGAACTGTGTCTAGCTCAAAGAGCAGAGAATTATCAGATAATTGCCTTTTATCTGTCGGAACTTTCCATACCTGAGTTAATTTAAATTTTACTAATCTAGTAAAAGCGCTAACGCATTTCTGTCCAGAGACGTGCCAGAACTATCACTGCTGGCACACTTATGCCCCTTTATCATTTTCGGGCAACAAACTAGTTTTTGAATAGGGTCGGTGTTTACCCAAAAATTTCTAATGTAACGTTTGTGCTTTTTATAGCGTGAAAGTGAGTTTTTATTCATTAAACTTCAATGTAGAGAGGTTTCGGTCGTGACTTGCTTGGGGACAGAAGCGCCTTAGAGCATCCAATCTAGAACATTTATGGTTTAAAAATTTTCAGCCTATCATTGAAGACACTGTGATTGAGGACACGTTTTTATCACTATCAATTGACCTATTCTTTTAATAGCTGAATTTGTTTTACCGACTCCAATTACTCTATCGTCATTGTAGATGCTTTATTCAGGCTACCATTATTATAAGAAAGTGTTATGGCTAAATTTTACCCTACTATAGAAAATATCTTGCGACTAAAAGTGAAACCTACTGAGGGTGAACAACATCTCCTCAATTACTTTGAAGAAAACTTAGACGATAACTTTGAGGTGTTTTTTAATCCCTTTTTGGATGGTGACAGACCTGATTTTATAATCATTAGAGAGGGTGTCGCGATATTTGTAATCGAAGTTAAAGACTACAATTTGGATAACTATCAAGTTGATAGCTATAACAAGTGGTCAGTGAAATACGCTAATGGGCAATCTAGTATATCGTCTCCTCAGTCACAAGCGTTTACTTATAAAAAGAATTTGTACCAGCTACATTTGCCCGTCTTAGGCATAGGGCAACTAGGCAACCGAAACTTTTTTAACCTTGTCCAACCAATTGTCTATTTGCATAAGGCAGATAAAGATAAAGTGGACGCGCTATATCAACCTGCCGAGAATGACTTAAGACTGAAAACAAGTGAACTTCTCAATGCTAAACGTAAATGCAGTATCGATGTAGACACTTATAATAGACGTGCAGAAGGATTATCTCGGACTAAAAAACGCATAGTTCGTGATAAGGCGATGATATTTTCTGGCGAACAAACTCATAAATTAGTAAGTAAAATCAAAAACTACAAATCTCAAGTACTATTCGATGATAGAGTATATGATGACCTGAAGCGTCGTCTAATGCCTTGTGAACATGTATTAAAGCAAGGTAAAGCTGTTTCCTTAGACGATAAGCAAGCTAAGTTGGCTGTAAGTTGCGTAGGGAAGGAAAAGATTAAAGGTGTTGCTGGTTGTGGAAAGACTACAATAATCGCCCAAAGAGCTGTCAATGCGCACGAGCGACATAAGGAAAGAGTGCTAATTGTAACGTTTAACATCACTCTTAAAAATCTAATAAAAGACAGGATTAGTGATATATTAGGTTACCGTGATGAGCAAAATTTTGCGGTTACCAATTACCACCAATTCTATAACAGTCAAATTAACGCTAGTGGACAGGATATCTCTGATTTAATAGCACGCTTTAGCCTAGATGGTTTGTATAAAAAAGACTGTTTTCAGAATTACCAGTTAACTCGATACCAAACAATTCTCGTCGATGAAGTTCAGGATTTTGAGAGTGAATGGGTCAAGATATTAAGAGACAATTTTCTTTCTTCTGAAGGTGAGATGGTGTTATTTGGCGATGAATCACAAAACATTTACGAGCGCGATGACAAGCGTGCGGCTGTGATTGCACAGGGATTTGGAAGTTGGAAGAAGTTAAAACGTTCGTACCGAACCAGTTTGGAATCCCCCCTCAACCAAGTATTCAAAGACTACCAGTCAAAGTATCTAATTGAAAAGTATTCAGATTCAGAATTGATAGAAACAGTCCCTATACAACAAGGATTTACATTTGAGATATTAGAGTTTCATCAATGTAGTGGTGACTGGGAAAAGAAATCTTTTGAACTTATTCAAAAAACTATCAGGGTTAATAACTTTAATCCGAATGACGTGGTCATATTGTCGTCAAACATTTACCTCGTCAGAAAGTTGGTCCAAAAGTTTAATGAAATAGAGAAGACTCACTGTATGTTTGAAACCTATCAAGAATTACATCAAATGATAAAGGCTTATGATAGTAAAGTTTCATTGGAACAACTCAAGTCAATGTCTGAAGATGAGTTACATCAATATGTATATAAGAACAAAGAATTACGTTCTGATATGGAACGAGCAAGACGCATTAAGAAGAACCATTTTTACGCCAATAGCGGTCTGATAAAGCTATCAACGGTTCACAGTTTTAAGGGGTTAGAATCTAAGACGGTTTTTTATCTAATGGACCAAAAGGATACCCCAGAAATTGTATATACATCAATAACACGCTCGGTGGAAAACCTCATTGTCTTAGACGTAAGCAACGAAAGTCCATATTCGGAATTTTTTAGCAGTAGTATGTAAGCTTATTTAATACCTAGCTTATCTAGAAGCTCGCTTGCCAGTTTGTTCAAGTTATTATAGTGTTTCTGTTGCTCTGAGTTCATTGTACAGCCAAAGATGTCTTTCCAGAATGAACGGTGAAACTTATATAATCTTAGTTCGCCCTTTATTTTAGGAACATACTCGGCAATCAAAGCTGCTATTTGGGCCTGTTGTTTTCTAGCTTCTATTAACTGAGTCGAGGCTTGTACTGTTAGTTTCATGACCTTATCTGACTCTTCAGTCAGTTCATTTCTCTTTTCTTTGACAGTATCTACTTTTTTATAAGCGCTTTTCGTCGAGAAAAATACTATTGGGGCAGCAACAATACCTCCTAGAACCCAAAATCCACCAGCCATTCCAGCTCCACCCGTAGCAAGCGACCCTCCACCAAACCAAGCTAACGTAGCATTGGTAGCAGCAACACCTGACAAGGAAGATATTGCTGTGCCAGTAGACGCGGAACCAATCAGCGAAACTAGTCCCCATGCGCCAAGAGCCGCAGAGCCGCCCACTAGGCCACCGAAACCCGTATTTAAAGATGTATTAAAGCCAGTATTAAACTTGTTAATCCGAGTCAAAGAGTCTCGCGTTGCTGGATCACTGTTTGTCCTTGAGTTAAGAATATTTCCAACTGGCTTGAGTGTTTTGTTTAGCTCAGTCAGTTGCTCCCCTATCGAAGATAGGCAATCATTAGTGTCTTTTTCAATTGACTCAATTATATTGCAAGCTGGCTTATAAATAGCTTCGTAAATGTCAGAATAGTGCTTGTTATGCAATTCCAGCATATAAGAGCCACCGAGAGACACAATACCACCTATTATTTTGCCTGTATTTCTAAGAATGCCGCGTTTAGTTTCGGTTGATACATAAAAATCCACTTCTTCGAAAACTTGCTCTAAAGACGAAAATGACTCTTTGACTATCTCTTTCAAAGACTTATCGTCACAGTTTACGACTTGTTTATAGGCGATTATTGAGTTTCCTGTTCTTTTATATGCTTCAATGAAAGATGTCATTTCTTTGGGACTCTTGATTCGAAAAATTAGCTCACGATTTCTGGATCAGAAACTTTGATTTATACCCATTTGAAGGTTGCAATAAAGAACTTATCACTAATTTATTAACCGCACTAACAAATATTTGTTCAGGCTTGTATTATATCATCGGGTTTAAGGCATGCTCGGGGACAAAAGCGCCTTAGATTAGTTAACCTTAATTCGTGTTGTAAGCATATCTTTGGCGCTATTTTAACAGATAAATTAATCTCGGCTTTGCCACTCTTCAACGATTGGCGGCTTTGTTGCGCAATTCGATGGAACTAAATCAGGAAGTTACGATCTGAGCGGCTAAATCAGCTAATCTTCGTAGCCTTATGCTGAAACCTCGTTACAAAACAACCAACTGGAAGCAGTACAATAAAGCCTTAATCAACCGTGGTTCTCTGACCTTTTGGATTGATGAGGAAGTGATAGCCGAGTGGAAGCAAAACAAACAAGGCAGGCGTGGTAGACCTCGTCGATTCAGCGACTTAGCCATTTCTACCTCACTGATGGTGAAACGCGTTTTATCTATGCCATTGAGAGCACTGCAAGGTTTTCTAGACTCCGTATTTAAGCTGGCTAACATCCCGCTTGTTTGCCCGCACTACACCTGTATAAGCCGCCGAGCTAAAGAAATTGAGGTTTCATTTAAAACCAAAACCAGAGGAGCAATACAACATCTGGCCATTGATGCCACTGGACTCAAGGTTTATGGCGAAGGTGAATGGAAGGTCAAGAAGCATGGTACTGATGGGAAACGCAGAGTCTGGCGTAAGCTGCATATCGCTGTAGATACAGGCACCCACGAAATAGTCGCAGCAGAGCTGAGCTTATCTAACGTAACCGATGCCGAAGTGCTCCTCAACTTACTCAAGCAGATACGTCGTAAAATCATTGAGATATCAGGTGATGGTGCTTATGACACAAGGAATTACCATGATGCTATACGGTTCAAGCGAGCGGTTCCGCTTATCCCGCCACCAGAAGGGGCGGCCTTCTGGGAGCAAGGACACCCTCGCAATTTAGCCGTAGGTTGTCAGAAACTCTACGGCTCCAACAAGAAGTGGAAAAAGCAGTACGGCTATCACAAGCGCTCGCTATCAGAGACAGCAATATATCGGGTGAAACAGTTGTTAGGTGGGAAATTAAGCCTGAGAAACTACAACGCTCAAGTTGGTGAGACTTACGCCATGATCAAAGCGCTGAACAAGCTTACAGGACTTGGTATGCCTGAAACTCAGTATATTGTCTAAAAGTTACTCAATTTTAGGCGGTTTGGTTTCTCGTCTGAATTACGCAACAAAGCCCTGATGCGGCTGAAGAGGCGATTAAGCTTGTTCTCGATCAGGCTGAAGTGCTAGCTGATGGGTGGTATGCAGCATGATTTTAATAGAGGCAAGGTGTGAAAACCTTGCCTTTTGCATATTTATATATCATTGATTTCCACTTTAGTGGGGTATTTGGCTCGGTCAGAATACATTAAGTAATGAATATAGGGTGATTTAGAGCATCGACCATAAATGATTTTTGTCCAAAAGAGAGTTAAACAGCTTTCTTGCAAGAAAGCTGTATCTCTAATTCGAATAAGATGTTTGAGACGTTCAAGGCACCTAAGTTGGTATTGTGGTGTTACGCGTGTTTCTCTCAATCAAGGTTTTAAAATCAAGAATCTTCTTCTGATTTCTGAGCTTAGTCATGGCTTGAGCGTCATCCACGACACAAATCCCTGCTGCCGTGTTTTGACAAAATTTCGAAGCGAGGCAACGTACCTCTATGACGGCAGCTTTATCTCGGCGATGCGCTTGTAAAGTCAGGAGCGATTTCGGTTCGTCATACTCAATGAATTCGTAATCTCTGAACAGTAAAGCAAAACTCACCGCTGCTGCTTCGGCGTCTGTAGCGGGAACAGTGGCATAATGGCTTCGGGTGATAGGAATAGAGTGAATTGAGTAATCATCATTGAGTAACACCGATAAGTTTGGATGCATGTCAGCAATATGGCCTTGAATGTAGTCTCTGCGTATATCTTGATAAAACTTCTGATATTGGAAGTACGAGAGCGTAATGCCGTGGCTAATATCCCAATTGTTATCTCGTAGTAAATCACTAAAACAATAATCATCAATCTTCAACAGTTGCTTGAAGTTGTCAAAACCACCCAACACACGTTTAATTTGCCTTGGACTCACTCCACGATCGAGCAGGTCAGTTTCATTGAGATATGGTTCAGTGCGTAATATCGTGGTGACTAGTTCAATGAGACCGATGTCTACCGCACTGATACCTTGCATCAGAAGCGGCGCAAAGTAGTCTGAATGGGAGTAAGCTAGGCCTTCATCGAGTGCAGAAATGACGCTGAGGCGTATAGGGTTAGTCATCATCATGGTTAAACTCCTAATTAAGAGAAAAGGGGACGTGTCAGTCTTGGGGTAGTGCAATAGCCTCGATAGGTCAGCCAGCGAAAGTAAAAGTGTACTGCATCAATACGCTGTTTTTGCTCTTTGTGGCATACGTTAGATTGGCGGAGTGACTCACGATATTGACGAATGTCTTGTGTCTGTATGTATAATCTTTCATTGCTACTGGAGTGGTTGTCGTCAACGAAGCGTAAAAAATGATGAAGGTAGTCTGCAATCTGATTGAGTCTGAATTGAGACATTCCTGAATGCTCACGCTCTGCCATCAATTCACTTAACCAGTTGAAGTATGGAAAACGAAGTTCCTCTTCTGAATAGCTCAAGTCTAGAGGGGGCAAGGTTGGGAAGTCGCCTTTTGTCGGTTTGTGTTTGTAAGCACGAACCACAGGAAAATGCTTAGCCACTAAGTGTATTTGCACTAATAATTGCTGACTCAATGACAGAGAGTCGGGAAGGGCATGGGGGTTGTTTTGGAAAAAGCACTTAGCTTGTAAGCGCACTGCTTTCGCTCTGCTTATTGCATGTTGCGGTTCATCTGTTTTCAGTGCCACAAAATAATGAGACTTAGTGCAGCCTGAGATTCTTAAGGATAATGGTGGTGTGATTTTGACTTGATAAATGCCATGCTGATTGGTGGAGATATGATGGGCGCTAAGCTGACGGTGTTGTTTTATTCCGATGTTTTCATTTTGATGGGGGAAGGCTAGGCGTCCTTTTCGGCGTAAACGGCGCAGCGCTTGCATTTCACTAAAGCGAGGATGTTCGCTGATGGGTTTTACCTCAAATTGGCTTAAGTGAGCTTGGTGTAAGTTCAAATTTGGCATAGGCGTGATTCCTTCTTGGCTGAATTTAGGACGCAGAAAGCTGCACCCTAAACTGGTTGAGGGTGTCATAAGTGACGGTGAGTTAAGTGGTGTCAAGCCATTCAGGCTCAGTGGTAATGCATACTGAAGCGCTGGTTATGCGCTCTGTTTATTCTCCGCTTGATATTGTCCTGCAATCGAATAGTAGTTGCCTGTCGATTCCACAATATAATCGCTCCAGAATTGAAGAATTTCGTATCGTTCATCGAGATACAACGCACTGTTGTATGAAGCTCGAGTGGTGTTCTTATCTAAATGAGCAAGACACATTTCAATTGCATCTTCACGGAACTGTTTGTGTTCATTGAGATACGTGCTAGCAATGCCCCTAAACCCATGACTGACGAGCCTTCCTTTTAAACTAGTGAGGTTGAGTGATGAATTCACGGCGTAAGGACTTATGTGCGGGAATTTGGTATTCGGCTTGTCAGATGGAAATACGTGGATGTGCTCTCCTGATATTGGTCGAATGAACTCTAATATCCCTAACGTGTAGTCATTCAGCGGCACCAAATGCTCACGTTTGCTTTTAGTGTAGAAAGCTGGGATTGTCCAAAGTTTATTCTTAATGTTGATATCACACCAGCGCATGGCAGCGAGTTCATCTGCGCGAGTCATCGTGTGCATTTGCATTTCGAACGCGCAACGGGTGACGGGTTTCATTTGGTTGTTTGACATGATAGCCATCACTTCACCAAGTTCGTTTGGCGGTACTTTGAGCATGTGAGTGACTTTTGATTTGGCAAAGTTGTCTTTAATGTCGGCTAAGCAATTAAATTTAATGATGTTTGAGTTTACCGCGAATTTCATCACTTGATTGGCAATACAGCATGCACGTTTTACATTTTCTAATTGTCCTTTAACCTGCATAGGTTCGATGACCGAAATGACTCCAGCGGCAGTGATATAGGTCATGGGGAGGTTGCCTAGTTTAGGGTATAGGTTACGTTTTAAGAAAAGACGCTTGCGATGTGACGAGCGTACTTTGTTGGTGATGCGGTCGATTTCATCTTGCCCGAATAACGTGCCGTTAATTCTAGCTCTCTCACGTTCTTCGACAATCAGCTTTTCTCGGTTAGTGGTCTCTTGAATTTCTTCTTTCAGAAGCATCTTTTCTGCGACCGCTTTAAAGGTCAATTGGCTTTCAACCACACGGTCTAACTTTTGCTTTTCACGAAACAGTTTTGGGTCAATGCCTTTTGCCATTTGTTTACGAAGCTCTTTCGCGACCTTGCGTACTTCGTCCAGCGTCATATTAGGGTATGAGCCAAGCCCCATTTTTTTACGCTTTTTAGTGCTAAGGTCTGTGTAGATAAATAACCAGTTTTTAGAGCCGTTTTTACGTATTCTTAGGTAGAGATTTCCACCATCTGATAGTGAATATTCTTTGTCACTTTTCGCTGCATTCTTGATTTGTGTATTTGTTAATTTATTGATAGCCATGCTGCTATCCTCCTGTTTATTTGTTTGTTCCCCTTCAACTTATCAATCGATTTTGGGGTACGCAAGGGGGTGCTAGAGCTGTGAGATGTAGTGAGAAAAGGTGACTGTGAAAGAGTATTATATTATTTTAAATCAAAAGGTTAGGTTTCTTTTTGAGAGGTGGTGAGTCATGGTGATTAGTGTCTGGGAATTCTTAAGAGGGATTCACAACGCTTGGCAATTTTGGTTTGAACCAGCTTTAGTGTTTACGGCACAATGGTTTAATTCGGATGGAATGCGTTGTTCACCCCTTAATGCGGCGTTATGTGAATGGAGGTCAAAATGTCTTCTGTGCCAAGAAATAAGGATGAATTGGAGTTGGCTATAAACTCAATATTTCCGAAACTCATGGCTGACTATCGTTCAATTCCGGAAAGCAAAGCTCGCAAACCTGGAGTAGAGGGAAACGTCAAAGGTACAGTCATTAGTGTCAGTGATACAGTGGCTTACTTGATCGGTTGGGGAAAACTCGTTCTTAAATGGAATCACTTAAGATCTCAAAACCAACATGTTGATTTCCCGGAAACTGGTTATAAATGGAACCAATTAGGCTCACTCGCTGAAAGCTTCCACGAAGAGTACTGTGAGTGGAAATATGATGATTTACTCATTGAGCTTGAGTCTACAGTTAACGAGATACTTTTACTCATTTCAAGCTTAAGTGACCATGATTTGTATGGTGTTGCGTGGTATGAACAATGGACTTTGGGGCGCATGATTCAGTTTAATACATCATCACCTATGAAAAATATGCGTACAAAAGTTCGGCGTTTCAATCGAGAATTCACATAACAAACTGTTTAAGAGTGATTCGCAACGCTTGGCTTTTTTGCTATGCGTTGCGTTTAGTGTTTAGGGTGGTCTGCGGTAGCATCGGTATTACGTTGCTCACACCTTAACAGGGCGTTAGGGCTCATAGGATGATTCGGTGTAAATGAATGAAATGATAGAAAAGTTGGGCTTCGTTTTACTAGGAGCTCTCATGACGGGCATTGGTTATTTTATAAAGCGAAAAATCGAATCAAAACCTGAATTAGAAATTTTGGATAAGCATCAAAAAGTTCTAGATATACATAAAAAAATGAGTGAGCAAGGTTTAGATATCTCAGGCTTAAACCAGTTTGCTTCTATGCTCACAGAAAAAAGTAGTGCGGTGCAGAGTCATGTTTTAGATTTAAACACTAAATCGGTTTCTCATATGCAGACGAGTAGCACTGAGCATATTACTCAAACTGAAATGAACCAAATGGCTTCGGATAGTTATAATCGTTCATTAGTTAAAATGAACGAGGTTTACGCTCAATTAATGAGTAAGCTAGATAGTGACCGTACCGAAGCATACGGGTCTGCACAGGTAAAGTGGAACGAGTATATCGAAGCCCATGCGAGATCAGTAGCTGATATGTACAAAGGAGGCTCTCTATACCCATTGATATATTACTCGGAACTCGAAACTTTAGTTTTTGAACGAACTGCTCGCTTGCAGAGTGAGCTAGACGAACTAGTATCGCTGGGTAACTGAGCCCTAACAAACTGTTTAAGAGTGATTCGCAACGCGTGGCATTTTTACTATGCGTTGGTTTTAGTGTTTAAGGTGGTATGCGGAAGCATCGGTATTGCGTTGCTCACACCTTAACAGGGCGTTAGCTTACTCTCTAAAAAATCAGAATCTTATAGCAAATGTTTAGCACCGAACTAAATCGAGATATCGTGCTCTGGCAATGTTTTATCTTGTACTCGTTTTGTTCTTAACTAAGCTGTATCGGTTACCGGTTACCGGTTATCGGTTTGATATCAAGGTGGTGCAAATTCAAGCATCGCCTCGTTAGGTGTAAGTGACAAAGTCCTCGCGTGAAATCCGCAACTCAAATGTCAGCTTTTGTGTGTGAAGTTCCGTGAGCCTCCACGCTTGGCGGTTTTGGTTTAGTTCAAGGTAATTCAAAGCTCAAACCTGTAAATTCGGCTCAGTGGTATGTCTCAAGTTCATACTTCATGGCGTAGTAGGGGCAGTTTTTTGGTATACAATGGCTTTCATGAAATAAGCTAACAAGGCGTTCAAGAGGGACAGTCAACGCGTGGTGAATTTGTCTCAAATATGGCCTCGGTGTTTACGGTGGTAAATTGAAGTTTGGTGGTAGTGCGTTGCTGCCCCTTAACGCGGCGTTAGTACGGGGGTGGCATCAACGGTAAAAATTTCGGTGTTTATCAGTTCCGGTTTCCAGCTTTTCACTGGATCAAATGTGCCTTTCACGTTCTTTCCGGTGGCACTATGTGCGGAGTGTTCGCGTCGATTTCACCGTTTACGGTTTCTCACTTTTTGGCTATTTCGTTGGCGCGGTTTCTTTTGTGTTGTTGGCTTTTTAGCCTTCAATTCTGTACTTTGGTGTGGTTGTCAAAGTTCGGTGACCGAATCCTTTGCTAATTTGAAACTGGTCAAAATAGGGGAGTTTGCGTGTTTTTCTTCTAGCCAACTTACGTTTTGAGGTTGAGTTCTAGTTTAGCAGTTGTCCCTTTAGCTTCAGCGTTTTAAGCCAACAGTTTCGTACTATATTTCAATGTCTTGGTGCAAACCAAAAGGTTTAGGAACAGCGTACTAACAAACAATTTAAGAGTGATTCGGCACGCGTGGCATTTTTACTATGCGTTAGTTTTAGTGATTAAGGTGGTATGCGGTAGCATCGCATTGCGTGCCTCACACCTTAATTGGGCGTTATGCCTCACAAGGAAAAGGAACTTTCGATGTTTAAACTCGAGACTAAGCGTCTGATTATTAGGGATATGACTCTGAACGATGAAGATGCTTTTGTTGCTATGTCTCAGGATGCTAAATATCAGCGTTTCTATGACGAAAGCGATTGTGACCCTAATAAATACCGAGAGTTAACAAGCTTGTTTATCGCTCAGGCTTCTGAGAAGCCAAGAAGATCATACCAATTAGCTGTCGAGTGTAAGGTGTCAGGTGAGTTCGTTGGGACTGTTTGTTTACGGCTAGAGGACAATCAGCAGGCTTCGATGGGGTGTGCATTTTCGAGAGCCTCTCAAGGTAATAAGTTAAGTCATGAAGCCGCCTTGGCTCTGGCAGATTTTGGGTTCTCGGAGTTGGGAGTTCACCGCATTTATGCGGAGACAATCAGTAAAAACCTGCCAGCTATTAAGCTCTGTAAGTCTCTGGGTATGCGCCAAGAAGCACATTTTATGGAGCATCGTTTTTTCAAAGGACAGTGGTGGGATACAGTTGTTTTGGCAGTCCTTCGAGCCGAGTGGGGCAAGGCATAACAATCTGTTTAAGAGTGATTCGCAACGCTTGGCATTTTTGCTATGCGTTGCGTTTAGTGTTTAAGGTGGTATGCGGGAGCATCGGTATTGCGTTGCTCACACCTTAACAGGGCGTTATAAGCTATCCGTAATTGTAGGTTTGGAGAGTTAGGTGTACGAAACCCGTAAAGCTGAAAATAGTAACTATGAGTTCCTATTCGAACTTAAGAAATCAGCAGAATTTGAACCAATCAAAGCTGTATTTGGTTGGGACGAAAGTGTTCAAAGAGAAATTCATCACAATGAGTGGGTCGAAGAAAAGCCAACCATCATCGAAGTCGATGGAGTCGCCGTAGGCAGTTACTTGGTGCAGTACCATTCTGAGAATCTGTACTTTGGTCGCTTTTTCCTATTACCAGAACATCAGGGTAAAGGAATTGGTAGCCAAGTATTAAAAGCTGTCATTGAGCTTGCTGAACAAAAGTCGTTACCGATAAAGCTTTGCTACTTACAAGGAAACCGAGTAGGGCAACTTTACAAAAGGTTTGGCTTTGAGGTTACAGGGCAGGACGAACAGTTCGTGCATATGCTCAAACCACGCTTATAACAAACTGTTTAAGAGTGATTCGCAACGCGTGGCATTTTAACTATGCGTTGCGTTTAGTGTTTAAGGTGGTATGCGGCGGCTTCGGTATTGCGTTACTCACACCTTAACAGGGCGTTAGCACTGGGTTGGGATCAAAGGTCAAACGTCTTGATGTTTATTGGTTTCTTTTCCCAAATTTACACCTGAC
>NZ_JAWOWA010000036.1:0-25900 GCF_033340195.1 Vibrio sp. 1457 | reverse complement strand
GCCTAGGGCGGTAAAAATATCAAAGACCCGATACCCTGTTAATCGCTACGCGGCTCCTCTTAAGTGAACTACATTGCCCACCATTCGGGAGGCTTTTTCGTTACACAGAGCCAATTTTGGTATACAGAGCCAATTCAGTAAGTCCGTTCTCGAAACAACCCGAGATTCAAACATGTAGCGAGGGAATCCTCACCAGTGCATTCAAACCGTCTTCTTCTGGCTCAACTTAGCTATTTTCTTTGGCCAAGGATCTTCAAATGTTGCCCCTTGTTGCCATTGCTCCAGTTCCCCTTCCGTTAAAAAGCAGTTTTCCAGCGCATCAATAAACGCATCGACTTCGTTTTCTTGCCCAATCACCGTTAAGCGACAACGACGATCACCAAAGCGGCTTTCAACGCTGTCTATCTTATCTTGCAGGATTTGACGATGTTCTTCAGTGAAGTTTTGCGATTCGTCATTGATTACCGAAGCGCGCCAAAAGCCTGTAATTTCAAGCCCCACATTGCCGCTTGCTTGGCTCCAAAGCAGTGAAACATCGTCTCGAGTTGGAAACCAAAAGAACCCCTTACTGCGGAACACACCTTTAGTTAAATACTGGTGGCAGGTACTCCACAAACGCGCAGGATGAAAAGGTCGATCATCTTTGATCACTTTGGCGACAAGGCTTTGTTCGTCTTTATCAGAGAGATTCAACGGCTCATTCACCGTCTCACGAAGTTCTGCGATTAACTGCTCAACAAGGAAGAAATTGTAGTCTTGCTCACCTTTCAACATGCGGATATCCAAGTTTCCCCACGACGTTTTGATTATCTCGGTGTAAACGTTAAGCGGGTGAATCGCCTGCGCGATGTTGCGAACGGTATTGTCGTCCACTTTGTCCGTCTTGGTGAGCATGATACGGTTTGAGAACATGATTTGCTCTACCAACAAGTTTTCAACGCCGCGAACACCCTGCTGCACGTTCTCCTGCCACTTAGGGATTAAGGCAGAACCTTGTCGATAGTCATCTCGCAACCAAGTCGCATCCACCAACGTAATTACGTCTTTGAGTGCGAATTGTGCGTTACTTTTGAAGTACTCGACCAAAGGTAAAGGATGACTACTGCCCGACGTTTCAATCACAACCCATTCTGGCGATTTTTCTGCGCAGAGCTTTTTAAGGGCTTTATCGAGCTGCTTTACACCACTCAGGCTGCTGATGCTGTCTCCACTGATCGTAACAAAGTTGCCCTGCTCTTCACTCACCGCATCGGTATTTAAGATAAGCACGCCATCGACGTCTAACTCACTCATGTCATTAACAATAACGGACAGATCAATACCAGAAGAATCGGCTTGTTGAAGAATGTTGCGTAAAAACGTGGTTTTCCCGGACCCGAGAAACCCATGCAAAATGGTGACTGGAATTGATGGCATACTTTTGACCTACAAACTCTGGATGAACGCATGTTATAACATAACAACTTAGTGAGTTATAGAAGGAATCCAATTGCTGTCTTAGACGCAAAACTTAAGAATCGGTAAAGATCACAGGGGCTGATTTCTCAGAACTCGCCTTCGTTTCTCATCACGTTTCATCACCAGCAAAGGTCTGACTATTGATAAAAATAATAAGTGGTTACAAAACGACCATTGCTTTGTTTATAAAATTGGAGAAAGATGACAATACAGCGATTTATAGGAGGTGGTGTTATGACTTTAGTTCTTACCGTTCTTATTTTCCTAAGTTGTATTGCGATGCTCGCAATTGGTGTGATATTTTCACGTAGGCCGATCAAAGGCGGAGGTTGTTGCAAAGTGTCCGATGTTGCGGATGTGGACGCACGTAAAAGAAAAAATCGCAGTCATTATTCTTCTAGGAACACATATTGAGACTCACCTATTGCTCCAACCTCACAACACAAAATAGCATAACTGAGCCCTAACAAATTGTCGGGACTCAGTTTTTCGTTTCTACTAGATAATCAAACTCTGATACTCGCGCCAAAAATGAAGGTTTCTGGATGTTAGGAAGCGACTTCGCGATAGGTAAGTCGGCTTTCATTGCATCAACCGGACGATTACGAACTAAAACTTCAAAATGTAAATGTGGTCCGGTTGAACGACCAGTATTCCCAGAGAGGGCTATTTTTTGCCCACGCTTTATAACTTGACCTTTTTTAACCAAGATTTTATTCAAGTGTAGGTAACGAGTTTTGTACACACTGTTATGTTCAATCACTAAATAATTACCGGCATAAGGGTGCTTGCGGACCGCAATTACTTTTCCATCCCCAGTAGAATAAACTGGCGCACCGATTGGTGTCGCGAAATCCGTTCCGTTATGCGGGGTGACTCTTCCCGTCACTGGGTGTTTACGCTTAGGGTTAAACCCAGAGGTGATTCGGCGGTATGCCCTATCGACAGGATAACGGTTAAACGCTCGCTCCAAACTGTTACCAGCTCTATCATAGAACCGTCCATCCTCGGCTAGAAATGCAGCGACTTCGCCCTTCGCTAAGTTAAAAGAAATAGCCTTAATCTCACTATTGCCAGTTTTGTGTTCACCTAAATATTGCTGTTTCACTAATATATCGAAACGGTCACCGGCTCTAAGAGATCGCGCAAAATCAATCTTATCTTTCATCACCTGCGTAATATTTGCGACGTGGCCTGATGTCAATCCAACTCGATGTGCCGAGACTGAAAAACTCCCTTTGATTTCTCCCGAAAATAAGGTTTCACGCCATTCCCCTGAAATTTCCTGAAATTCGTAAGAGAAGGAGCCATCGTTTTCTCTAGTGTAGATAGCCTTCTCTACAAGGCTCATATGATAAATTAGTCGACTCAATTGCCCCATGTCATCCATCACTAATTCAAGCTCTTCTCCGGGCTTAATCATATCTAGCTGGAGGTGATCAAGATCAACTGAGAGAATTTGCTGCAAAATACCGTAAGGGAGACCCAATTGAGCGAAGATACCACTGAGCGTATCTCCCACTTTAACTATGTAGTGTATTTGTTTAGGTTTAGGTTTAGGCAACGGAGTCAAACTGCTATCTGAGGGAACCACTATCTTTGATGATGGAGGTGGTGACGAATCACTGCTTTGATTCAGTTGAGTGCTGTGACTATCTTGATTTGGCTCATCCTCTGTAGGTAGAAGCAAAGCGACCGAAAAACAAAACACAGCAACGATTAAAGCAATAAATTTAAACTGACTCATGAGAAACTAAGTAACAATAATAACGATTGTTATGTTATAACATATCTAGGATTATTTTTACTCAGTTTAGTAAACGTTTATTCAGTTCACTGGATTGGCTAAGAGAAGACCAATCATTCAACCCATTCTCTTTGAGAAGGATCAATAATGAACACATTCAATTCAGCACTGATCGTTGCAGGAACACACGGAAACGAACTTTCTGGTATTTATTTACATAAACTAATCAAAGAAAAACGTTACTCTGTCAATAGATCAACCTTTTCAGCCCGCTCGATCATCGCAAACTCCGAAGCAGTAAAACACAACGTCCGATACATCGATACAGACTTAAATCGCGAGTTCTCAGCAATGAATAGCAATCATTGTCCTGATTTGCATGAAAGCAAGATTGCACATCAATTTATCGAGAAATATGCAAACCAAGAAAAACTGTTGATTGTTGACCTGCACAATACAACAAGCAATATGGGAGCGACGTTGATTTTGCTTTCTAACGATGTGTTTTATCGGAAACTGGGCGCGTACGTCAAACAACGAATGCCATCAGCACATATCCTTTTCGAAGAGCGAAAAGAATGGCAAGAGCAACCTTACCTTTGTACTGCTGGGCAATATGGAATAATGATTGAGGTCGGGGCGCAAGCACATGGTGCGCTAGAGTACAGTACGTTGGAGTTGATGAAACAGATGCTTACCGCAGTATTGGACTATGTTGAAAAGCACAACCTCAACCAAATAGGCTTACTGAGCGATTATGAGGCGTTTTTTTACACCGAAGAAATCAGGGTTCCACTTGATCAAGAGGGTATGCGGCAAGCACTAGTACACCCTACTATTTGTGGCAGAGATTTTGAGGCGGTCAAACCAGGAGCACCTTTATTAGCGACTTTCGCTGGTTATGATATCCATTGGAATGGCAAAGGGGAAATTTACCCGCACTTTATCAATGAGAGCGCCTACAGTACCGCAAATATAGCAATGGCCCTCGCTAAAAAAAGACGTGTTTCTTCCGGGTAACTTAAAGCAAGTAATTAGGCCACGTGTAACGTGGATACCTCACCCCATGAATAAAACTGTGCCTGAACCGCATAGGCAGAAAATACGGGTACTAACCCCACCCTAATACGGCAGCATAAGTGCCCTAAGCGCAGCTTTAAAAGAAACCCCACTAGAATTTTAAGGAGGTAAGACATTATGGTTAAAAGGAGAGTTTTCTCTTTTCTATCATGATGCCTTCTCCAAACATCGAAATAATCTATCTTCAAATTGGTCATCTAGACCGGAAGAGATCAGTTCTAGGCGGCTTTCTGAACACTCGTCTAGTTCAAACTCTGTGAGTCCATCTGATGTTAGATTGTAACCAAAAATACCGCTTCCCGTGATAAAAACCGCTTTCATTCGTTCGACCTTGAGGTCGAGCAGCAATAATCTCAGCTTTTGATGATCGAACACGTTTTCAGCGGATATACGCCAACCGATACTGTAGAAACCTTCCCCCTGATTGGTTGCTTTTAGAATGCCGCTCTCAGGCATAGGCAACTCAGGAACAAGTGACTTTTTCTCTCTTTCACGATAAAGAACAGAGGGCGTTTTTTGCACGTCAATACGAGTCGCTCCCTCACATTCATGAAAAGGGATAGCGCCATGTTCAGCGAAAATCACTTTTGTTTCCCGCAGACCGAGCTTTGCTATATAAGCCGTCAGCTTTTGCTCATCTTCATCTTGATAGAGATCGCGCTTATTACCTACCACTGTATCTGCGATAGTGATTTGCTGGTTAAACGTTTCATGCTCAGTGTACTTAGGATCCGATAGTTTACGTGCATCGACTAAAGTAATGTTTTTTTGCAAAGCGAGAATTTGACGATAATACTCGGTCGATAGCACTTGCAGTACTTCTTTAGGATGACCAAGACCTGTAGGCTCAATCAACAATCGATCTGGCCTTGCTTCAGACAATAATTGATTTAAGGCGATTTGCATCGGAAGACCTGCTGCACAGCACATACATCCCCCGGGGACCTCTCGAATAAACACTTGGTCTTGTTGTTTTTTTTGGCCTTGTAACAAGCTGCCATCAATACCAACTTCGCCAAATTCATTGACCAATACAGCCCAACGTTCATGACTCGGTTTATGGGTCAATAAGTGCATTATTGCCGATGTTTTCCCCACCCCGAGAAAGCCAGTGATGATGTTAGTCGGCACTCGCGAAATCAGTGGCTTATTAAAGTTCATTGGCAATTCTCCGGTAGCCTTGGACTAGTTCATGGTTGGCAGAAACGACGGATTCGGAAAAAGCTGAATATTCTGGCGGCACTTTAGAGATACTCTCTAAATCAAAACCGACACCAATATTGGTCATCGGTGGTACATGGAAATAAGCGGGTAAATCGAGGCCATCGACGACACAGTTATGACGAATAACACACCTCTCACCGATGACGCTATTGAATACGACGGAGTTGAAGCCAATGAAAACATCATCACAAACCTGGCAAGGACCATGAATAATCGAACGATGAGCAATGGATGAGCGCTCACCAATGGTCACCGCAGCCCCTGCCTTAGAGTGAATTACGACACCATCTTGGATATTGGTGTCACGTTTGATGACGATAGCTTCCATGTCTCCATGGTTATTAACTTCGTCAGCTCGAATAACAGCATAGGGTCCAATAAAAACGTTATCTTCAATAATGACTTTGCCACAGATAATAGCGGTTGGATCGATAAAGGCTGTTGAGGACACCTGTGGCATATGGCCCGTTGGGTTTCTTCTTAACATAATGCTTCCAGTTTGTTTATGGCTCTTTCTTTGCGGTCAGCGACTTAACGATTGAAGGATAAACGCATCGCTGCAGTTGGTTTATCGATGACTTTGTTATTGTCATAAACTAGCGCGCCATTGACCCAAGTCTTTTGAATTTGAGCTGAAAATTCATGTCCAGCAAAAGGCGACCAACCACAATGATATAAACTGTTTTCGTTGCTAACTCGTGTTGGGGTATGAGCATCAACCAACACCAAATCGGCGTAGTAACCTTCACGGATAAAACCTCGGCCTTGAATGCCATAGCGAATGGCCGGGTTGTGCGCAGTTTTTTCGACTACTTGAGTCAAACTCATATGACCTAAACGGACATGCTCGAAGAGAGTAAGTAACGCATGCTGAACTAACGGCAGTCCGGCTGGAGCCTGCTCGTAAGGCACTTGTTTTTCTTGCCAAGTGTGAGGAGCGTGGTCTGTTGCAATGATATCTATTTGCCCCGTATTTAACGCTTTTAACAACGCATCGCGGTCACTAGGAAACTTGATTGAAGGATTACATTTGATCAAGTTACCAAGAGCGCCATAATCTTTGTTGCTGAACCAAAGATGGTGAACACAAGCCTCCGCGGTGATTGATTTGTCTCGAATGTCTCCCTCGTCAAAAAGTGCTAGCTCCTTCGCCGTTGTGATGTGCAGCACATGTAGTTGGCTGTGATACTTTTTGGCAAGTTCTACCGCATAAGAAGATGAAGCGTAACAGGCCTCTTCGTCACGCAAAATGGGATGGTCTTCGATAGTGAAATCTGACTTCTTAAGTCTTTGCTTTTGCTGGTTTTGTTTAATAACAGTCCCACTTTCACAATGAGTAACAATGAGTACTGGAGAGTCACGAAAAATTGACTCTAACGCTTGCGGAGCTTCGACTAACAAATTTCCTGTTGATGCCCCCATAAATACTTTCACACCACAATGTTGTTTGGGGTTAAGTTGTTTAATCTGTTCAAGATTGTCTTCGGTTGCACCGAGGTAGAAAGAATAATTTGCAAACGAGCTTTCTTTAGCGAGAGCGAACTTGCGCTCTAACGAGTCAATAGTCGTTGTAGCCGGACTAACATTGGGCATTTCCATGTAGCTTGTAATACCGCCGGCTACCGCTGCCCGCGACTCGCTTGCAATTGTGCCTTTATGTGTCAGCCCAGGTTCTCGGAAATGCACTTGATCGTCAATCATGCCTGGCAGTAAATAAGCCCCTTTAGCATCAATTACAATATCTCCGTGTTGTACGGATATATTAGTAGCAATCTTGTCAATTCTTTGATCAACAATACGTAAATCTGTTTCGGTAATGGCTCCTTCGTTGACCACCCGAGCGTTTTTAATCAATGTTGCTGACATAATTCATTCTTTTAGATAATTTATAAATGTGGCCAATACTCGGTCACCTTGTGAAGCTATAAGGGGAGATCGTGTGTCTGCCTCATAGGGGGCGGTTTGCGCATTCATCGCAAACACAGGAAATCTCAAATTGTGGGCTAAGAACGGTGAAGCCTTCTTGTATGGCTTTCGCACATACGCTAGAAATAACATTGGCTTCAACCGCTATTTCACTAACCTTTCCACACTGAGAGCAAATCAAAAACTGTGGAACGCCATGCTCCTGATCGCACGCGATTTGAGAACAAACGACGTATTTACCAGATGTATTGAGCTTATGGACAAAGTGCTCTGCTTCAAGGAAATCGAGTATTCGATAAACCGACATCGCTTGAATGTTTTGAGAAAAGTTGTGATTGCAGTAGTCAACTAGTTCGTAGGCAGAAAGCGGCTTCTCCGCATATAGCAGTGAAGTCAGTATCAATTTCCGTTTAGTAGTGAGTTGTTTACCTCGCAGCAGGCAGATTTTCTCTACCTGCTTCATGACGTCATCTACCGTTTTGAGCTTTCTCATATCTCTAGATGAAATCCAATGTGAGTAGTAAGCGACGTTCATTGTCTGCAACATGTGGAGAGCGATGTATAAGTCCAGTGGCTTCATTGCCTTCCCAACCACTTCCTTTGAGCAGGGCAACATCGCCAGGCTGCATTCGTCGTATGGCACTTTCAGAGTCGTATAAGCCCGATAGGTGATCAGGTTGACCAAGACTACCGGCACCGAGTTTAGTGCGATCAATGGTATCGTTGGTTAACCATTCGGTCGCTCGGCCGGTATAAGTTATGACAAGTCTGCAAGGCACACGATCAAAGTGAAATTTCGGGCACATCGGGCTGTCTAGGCGAGTTAGTCTCAAACCTGCTTCTTTAACCTCAAACAAACAGCAGAACATATCGACGATTAAAGCAACATCTTCACTCAGCGCATCAGCACACGCATAGCCCTCTAACTTGCTTCGTACCCATTGTGCAGCATCATCTGGCGTGACACTTTGTACCAGTGCCAATCTAGGCTCCAGAGCCAGCATCAGATTAATGTCCTTCGTCAACTCTTTCGAGAGCGTTCGCTGCCATATGGCAATATTGTGCTCTGGTTTGTAGATGTCGCTAAGTATGTTCGCTGATGTCGATATCGCCAACGATGATGTTGTTTGGACACGAAGCGGGTTCTCAACTACATCAATGCTCATATATCTTCCTCCCAAGCGTTAAAAAGGTCAGGTAAAGGTTTTAATAACGTTGATTTTCTAGGGCTATGAGACCTAGTAATCGTTACGATTTCGCTCTAGTTCACGGACATATTGACACAGTCCCACCCCATGTAGAGTCAAGTCAGACAGCGCTTGTGAAGAAATCAACGTTTACTCTCTCTCAATAGGAGACTACTGGTTGTGAGATCAATTCTTTAAACAACAAATTGTAGAGCCCCAAACAAGGGAATGTTATAACATAACAGTTAATCTTTTCAATATTTACCTTTTTTGATTAAAGATAATTAGGGGAACATCATGAGCATGCGAGCACGGAAATTATATTCCGCGATTAGAAAAGTAACGCGTAGGTGAATCGCCATAGACCCGACGAAACATCGCGATAAAGTTGCTGGGCGTCGAATAACCCAAAGCATGTGCAACCGCTCCTACAGATTCCCCTCGAGCTATCATTTCTAATGAATGTATTAGCAGTACTTGTTGCCGCCATTCATTAAAACTCATGTTTAACTCACTTCGAATCAATCGTCTTAACGTCCGAGATGAGACTGCCCCAATATTGGCCCAATGCTCCACAGAATGTTTGCTGTTTGGGTCTATTAAAATTGCTTGAGTAACTTTTTGCAGTCTCGGATCTCTGGGCAGCGGGATGTGGAGTGACTCATGAGGGCTATTGACGATTTCATCGGATATTACGGCAAGAATACGTAAAGACTGTATGGATAGATCGTCTGTTTTGCTCCATATCGATGCTCTAACCGATAGGGCTTTCAACACATCGCTCATTTGGATAACACAAGGTCTCATTGGAAACCGCTCACAACTCTCTGGAGTAAACAGTAATGAACGACCTTTCAGAGAACCACAAAAATAAACACTGTGCATCGCACCCGGGGGGATCCAACCAGCTCGGTGAGGTGGTAGTATCCACGTTCCTTCATCGGTTTTGACCTGAATTAGCCCTTCATCTATACACAGTAACTGGCCTCGATGATGACTGTGCCAATTATGTGGCCGTTGATCCAAATGGTTGAAGTCGCTCCTTTCATGCTGCCACTCCTTAACGATCAGTGCGGCGCCATTTTTCCATTCGCTGTAATCAGAGTTTGTCACTTTATTTACTCAATTCCATTTTGGCCATTATTCATTATTTTCTGTCCTCTTAACGTTACCATAGCAAGTTAGCGTTCGAGTAACATTTTAGCAACGACCATTTTATCGAAGGCAGAACCATCATGAACGAACCTATCTTTATTATCTATTACATTACGGCAGGCTTGGGCATTGGCTTTCTCGCAGGACTCGTTGGTGTGGGTGGTGGTGGAATGGCCGTCCCTATTTTTGCGTTTCTATTTTCACTACAGGGAATAGCTGATACGGAAGTAGTGCATCTTGCGTTGGGGACATCAATGGCTTCGATGATTGTTACAACATTGGGCAGCATGCGCGCTCACTACAAAAAAGAGAATGTAGACTCGACAATGGTAGTAAAAATGTTGAGCGGAGTTCTAGTCGGAACATTTTGCGCCACATTCGTAGCATCGTATCTACGAGGCGTCTATCTGGCAGGCTTTTTCAGCGTATTCATGTTGTATGTTGCTTATAAGATGTTCCTCAACACTGAAAATGAGTACAACCCTAACCCACATGGGGCTATCGGTAATATCACTGTAGGCTCGGTGATTGGCTCTGTATCAGCACTTGTCTCTATAAGCGGTGCGGGGTTGATCATCCCCTATCTTGTCCAGCAAAATTTTGAGGTAAAACGTGCTATTGGTACCTCTGCTGCGATAGGTTTCCCTATCGCGCTGTCAGGAAGCCTCGGTTACATGTTAAACGGATGGGAAAATACAGATTGGAACAACTTAGTCTTAGGATACATATACCTTCCTGCAATGATCAGCTTCTCCATTAGTAGCTACTTAACTACTAGCCTCGGCGTGCGTTGTGCAGCGTATTTCCCAAATAAAGTTCTTAAGAAAATCGTTGGTATTTTGTGTGTTCTTCTAAGCTTTAAAATGCTGGGACAAGTACTTAATTAAGGCAAATAATACGGTCACTAGTACGTCTTGCAGTATGGTGGAGGGATAAGCCTGCACAAAACTTACTCCTCGCTTTGCTTACTCGAACAGACAATGTGTAAGAAAGTGTCACATTGTTGCTATTCTTGTGGCTTTGTTAGGCTAGTCAGAATTACATCCAAAATTTTCTGGTGATTGTCCTTTCTAGAAACCTCATCACGCTCCTGGCAAAGTGCTTCCTCCCCTTCTGATGCAAGAATTTTAATACCACGCTCAGTACAATCTGCGAACGCACTAAACTGACTCGCACTGGGGATCTCTTGAAATGTCACATTGGGAAGAGCAACAAATGATTCAGCTGGTGTCAGTGCGGGATGTAGCCGATCAGAGAGCGCCACCACGGTGATAGCATTGTTCATCAAGGCCAGAGTTTCAGGGACAAAGGTTTTCGTTAGCTCAGGGTTAATAACGACGACCGATTTCAGTTTGTTTTCAGACTGAAATCGGGGGATTTTTTTATCCGGGATGCTGGTAATATCAACGTTATTTTCACGTAACCAATGACAGTCTACATTGGTGGCGTTGTGACACGATGTTCGATATTTCTCCGGGCTTATTTGCGCTCCGGAGAGCATCAGCATAGATGTGCCGCCCAGAAAAAAGCCGACCCCCTGCACTTCATCAGTATCTACGCCTCCGGACAGTATCCCGGCCGAACTTAATTCGTTCAGCCCAAGCACCAAATCACTGGTTCTGAATGTGATTTCATCAACAACCATTTCTGCATTGATTTCGTTCGGTGCAGGAGGCTTTGGTACCACAACGACATAACCTTGTTGCGCCAGGCTCGAGGCTATCCAACCACTGTGGGAAAACGCTGACCGTGTTCCGCCCTGCGACAAAAGCACAACGGGAAATTTTCCACTTGCTAAAGGGGCATCTAACTGCGTTTCGACTGATTTAAAAATGTTCCCCCTACCAAACGAGAAGTTGTTTTTTTCGTTCGTTGTGGGATACCAATAATAGACTTCCACAGGCTTGTCTCTGTCTTCACTGAATCCCGTTTTGACTGTTAGCGCAGAATGGTATTTCGGCTCATTCGTACTGGCGCTGACACTGACACATAATGTAGCGAGTAGAAAAGACATTATTATTTTGGTTTTCATTTTTCCCTCAGCCGGCAAACACATTCTTCTGCACGGCATCTGAAGATAACGAGCAGAAGAATATCCATATATTTTGCGAAACATAGCAATTAAGCTATTCATAGTCGAGGTAACCCAAAGAAAATGATAGACCGCTCCAGCTAGAGCCTTTCTTTTCAATAATTTTCTGCGGATATCCACCATGCAGAAGTTTGTACTTTACTCATTGTAAACGACTAATCATGGCCTCTTAAGGCAACATTAGAAAACCAACCGTATTCACAATCCATAACTCCATAACTCATAGTTACACCGATGTATATCTAAGTGAGCTGAAGCTTCATTGCCCATCCAGTGCCCTTTGCATTTTTATAGCAAGGTAGCCAAGCACCATTTTATTACGGACCATTGCTGCCCGCACTAACACTTTTGTTTTGTATCGTAACTGATTTGCTTACTGGCGTTCTTTAGTTGCACTCCTGCCTTATTAAATGCCTTTTGAATAGTTGTGGAAACATGCTGGCGGCCCTCTCCTTCAAAAAAGTTAGCTCGATCTTGCTTCGTTTCGAAGACGCAGACTATTTCTAAGCTTTGTGGAAAAGAAGAGAATTTGACGGTATGAGTCACCCAAAGAAAGCCATCGTAGCCTTTTAGCGTATCTTCACAAACTTCGGTCAACACTTCTCTAATTAGATTCTCGACCTTCTTATCTGATTTGCGCATAAATTAAACTTCATTCCTATCTAACGCCTTTAATTAGGTTTCAGTGTACATTGTCTTAAACAGTATTTGGCAGTGGTATTTAGTCAATAGCCTGTAGATGAGGTTATTCGCACGAAGATTTACCGACCTACTCGCTTCGAACTACATCTTACGCTGTTAAAAATAAGCGCTTTGCAACTCTACAAAACGCTTCTAACTTATTAGATTATTTTAAGTGTGTTTCAAGGAATGCAGAAACCTTGTCCATTGCAATGCCGACTGCTTCTGGATGGTCATACAGTTCATAGTGAGACCAATTTTCCAAATTAACCAGCTGTCGGTCTTTTGATTGAACAGAGCGGCCATAAATTTCCTGCCCATCACGATAAGCACCAAACGCCCCGACTTTTTGCCCTACCACGGCCATAACAGGCTGAGTCAATAACGTTTCGGCAAATGCAAAGGCATCCCAGCTCAGTGTTTTCTGTGCATGTGAAAACAGCATACGAGTTGCACCACCTTCGGTTTGTCCACGTGATGTTTTGTAGTATTCAGTAGCTTCGAACACGTCTCGTTCTGTTAATCCATTTTCTTTTGCAAATTCAATATTTGGAGGAAGAAGTTCATCGATTTTCAGCTCTGAGCCGCGAGCTTCGGCTGTTCTCTGTGCAGCCATAGCTTCAAGATTGGCGATAGGGTCGTACATACTAAAGCCTTCACGGAACAAGCGGCCTAAGTTAACAGGCGTAATACCTACGACAGCTTTCAAGCGCTTTTCGGTTAGGGCTGAATTGATCATGTAACCACCACCGCCGCAGATACCGAGTCCACCAATTCTATTCTCATCGACATAAGGTAAAGTCACTGCATAGTCGATAACGCGACTGATATCTTCAACACGTTGACTTGGATCTTCTACGTAGCGAGGCAATCCCCCCGATTCTCCTTGGAAGCTCGCGTCAAATGCGATCACGACGTAACCTAACTCAGCAAGGGCTTTACCATAGACAGCGCTGGATGTTTGTTCTTTACAACTACCAAAAGGATGAACACTTATCATTGTTGGGTAGCGTTTCGATTCATTGAAGCCTTCTGGAAATAAAATTAATGCAGACATATCCCAAGCCATATCAGCATTTCTAAAAGTGATTTTTTGCATATTCATAATCAATACCTTAAGAGTAAAAAGCCTTGAGAGCAGAAAGGCTCGAAGCAATTGAGCCTTTCATCGGGAATATTAAAGAGTGCGTTGGAAGAAAGATGCGAGTTGGGATACTGCGTCATCGACGTATTCGGCAACATCATAAAGCGACATATGGTTTGCACCATCAATGGCATACAAGGTTTTATCTGAACTCGCTGCACGTTCTATCAGGTCATCACTCATCCATTTGCTGCCTGCGTCACTACCAACGACAGCAAGAATTGGCTGAGTTAGGAATGCTTCCGCTTTGTGGTACGCATCGTAAGTAATGATCTGGTTTAAGTTACGAGTTAGAGCAAAACCCGGCGCATTTGGATGTTCACAACGTGGTGTGTGGTAATACTCCCAAGCTTCGCGTAGCTCTGCATTTGAGGCATCTTCTTCACGCATCGGAGCTAGAGGAATAGTCGCGAATTCTGTACCATTCGTGTCGGTTGTGCGAGCATTCGAACCAAATTCTAAGTAACCAACAGCGTCAGCATCGTTAACCGAATTATCCCAACCATTACGGAACATTTGGCCAATGTTTACGGCACTAACCATACCCAGTGCTTTGATTCGACGATCATTGGTCGCTGCATTTGCACTATAGCCCGCACCAGCACAAATCCCCATTGCGCCAATTTTATCGTTATCGACGTACTCTAACGTTGTCAGATAGTCGACGACTGCGCTCACATCTTCAGTACTCGTGTAAGGGTTTTCCATTTGGCGAGGCTCACCTGTACTTTCACCTTGATACGAACGGTCAAACGCAATGGCAATTATGCCGCTTTTTGCAAGTTTACTCGCATATAGGCCTGCGGTTTGCTCTTTTACGCCACCACCTGGGTGTGAAACAACAACCGCCGCATATTGTTTACTTGCATCAAAATCTGTAGGGAAGTTGATAACCGCTGAAATCTCAATACCTTGACCATTGAGATTTTTGAAAGTGACTTTAGACATAGCGACATTCTCCATTAGAGGTTAACTGTTCATCTCAGGCTGACCTAAGCTTCGATGTAATATTAGTCAACACACTGTTTCGGATAAATATCGTTTTATCTACATGACTGTTTAGTTATACTTAACAAATGAGAATAGAACCTTCTTTAATTTCATCACTGACGTGGTTTGCACATATTGCTCGCCATCGCAGTTTCACTAAAGCAGCCTTAGAAATGGGGGTAACCCGTGCTGCCTTATCACAACACCTAAAAGCGTTAGAACAACAGCTACAAGTTCGGTTAATTAATCGAACCACCAGAAGTATGTCGCTGACGGAAGAAGGCCAACGTCTGCTTGATATTTTGCAACCTTCATTGGTGAACATTGAGCAGGTCGTTAACGAATTGAACGACTCTCATCTTGAGCCTTCGGGATTAATCCGTATCAGTGTATCAAGAACCGCTGCTCGGCTGCTTATTGAGCCCTATCTAGGTGAGTTCCTCTCTCGTTATCCTAAAATACGCCTAGAGCTAATCATGGATGATGGGTTTTCTAACATCGTCGCAGAAGGCGTTGACGCTGGCATTCGCTTAGGATTAAGCTTAGATGAACATATGGTTGCGATCCCTATTACTCCGCCGTTAACAACGGCAATAGTGAGCTCTCCTGAATACTTTAGGCAAAATGGACTACCTCAAACTCCTGAGGATTTAGAAGGTCACAATTGCCTTGCTTATCGTTTTACCTCTAGCGGAACAATTGATCATTGGTCGCTAACCTCTCCAGATGTTGCAAAGCGCACCCTCGTTTTCGAGCCTAAAGGCAATGCTATTTTTAATGATGACTGTAGTATGTTACAAGCTGCAATACAGGGTGTGGGTTTAGTAAAGCATATTGATTTATGGGTGGAAAAGCACATAGATGAGGGAAGATTGACCCGAGTTCTGACACCTTGGTGCAAAGAGTTTCCAGGGTTTTATTTATATATACCTTCACGAGAGCATATGCCGAAAAAAATCCGCGTCTTGATGGATTTTTTAATCGAAAAGCGCGAAGCTCTGAAACCCAAAGAGTAATTGCCAAATTGCTTTAAATAAAAAAGCGAGCACGAGGCTCGCTTTTAACTTTCTGTTTTCGTTATATATTACAATAGTTCAACCGATTGTTTAGCTATCACAAATTCCTCGTTAGTAGGAATAACAAGAGCTTTGGCACCTAACAACTCAGATGTTGCAATAACACCTGCGTTACCAAATCTTGCATCTTCGTTACCTTTCTCATCTTCAACAAAACCTAGAAGTTTTAGGTTTTTCAAGATTTCACGACGAATTGGTAGTGAGTTTTCACCAATACCACCAGTGAAGATGATGCCGTCTAATGAATCCAGAGCAGCTAGGTAAGAAGTAATGTATTTCGCAACACGGTAAGTGAAGATTTCAAATGCCAACTTCGCACGTGAATTCCCCGCTTCCATTGCTTCTAGTACGCCACGAGCATCACTTGTCACACCAGATACACCTAAGAAACCTGACTTCTTGTTCATCATCTCGAACACTTCGTCTTTTTCCCAGCCTTTACGGAAAAGGAACTCGATAACACTTGGATCAAGGTCACCACAGCGAGTGCCCATCATTAGGCCAGCTAACGGCGTCAAACCCATACTTGTATCAACACATTCGCCATTTTTAACCGCACTCACTGATGCACCGTTACCTAAGTGCACAGTGATAAAGCTGCTTTCTTCAACCGGCTTATCTAGCATTTTCGCTGCTTCACGGCTTACGTAGTAGTGGCTTGTACCGTGAGCACCGTAACGACGCACTTTATGCTCTTCGTAAAGCTCGTAAGGAAGTGCGTACATAAAGGCTTTGGCTGGCATTGTTTGGTGGAAAGCAGTGTCAAATACAGCAAATTGAGGCAGTGAAGGGAACGCCGCCATTGCCGCTCTCATGCCTTCAGCGTTCGCTTTGTTATGAAGTGGTGCAAGTTCAGCAAGGCGCTCTACTTCTTGAATAACTGTTTCATCAACTTTCACAGTTCCTTTAAAGGTTTCACCGCCTGCGACAATGCGATGGCCTACAGCGACAAATTTTGAGCTCAAACCTAGAGTATCGAGTAGTTTTACCACTCGCTCAACGGCGTACTGATGATGGTTGCCGCCAGCTGGAATTGCTTCAACGGTTTTTTCTCCCTGATATTTCCAACTGATTTCAGCTTCAGGTAGGCCAAAACACTCACCAATACCTGATACCAAAGCTTCACCGGTTTCAGAATCAATAACAGCAAATTTTAATGAAGAGCTACCAGAGTTGATCACCAGTACAAACGAATTAGACATGAAATAGTTATCCTGTTGTAGAGCAGAGGTTGTAATAGCGCTTGTGCGCTGCGTACTTCTTGTTTGCCCCTCTATTATTCAATAATTTTTTAATCTTTCAACAATCTTTTAGTAAAACCGATTTGATTGAACAAATTTTGTTGATCTGTAGCAAGTTTTGATTTTATTTGAAGACTAAAAAATATCACTTGTTAAACATAGTTTATGAACAGGTCAATTTGTACAAAGTCAGGCATATAAAACACGTTGTTTATTGGGTTAACAAAAATAACAAACCAATCAATAAATCGGGGTAATAATGTGCTCACTATTGCGTTTCTACTAGTGATCTTAGGTTTGATTTTGCTCTGCTGGGGATGGCAGATGACAAAAAACATCTGCTCAAAAACTGACGTAACCGGGTGGACTTACCTATTATTGTTAATCAGCTGTTTCATTTTTGCTTATGCCGTTTTTTTGCACGCCATCATGCAAAAACCTATTGCTTCTCTCTTAGAAACGGGCGTTTCTCTTATAATTTTTGGCGGCATACCTTTGTCGTGCTGGTGATTAAGTGGAGCAACGATTCGATGTTAGATCTTCTGACCGTTGCTGAAAGAGAGAAGCGCAATGCCGTCCATGACGCTCTTACAGGGCTCCCTAATCGTAAATACTGCTTTGAGTCTATCGAAGACATGACACAACCTGAAGGCCAATGACTGATTCAAATTATGAGATAACCTCAAAAACGTCGAAAGATTGATAATACGTTTCAAGGTAAGCTGGTTAATTTCTTTTCACAGCAAGCCGCACAGAAGGCTCCCGCTCTATCGTTGAGAACACGATTGCGCTAGCACATGGATTAGGGTATTCGGTCGTAGCAGAAGGCGTTCAAGACATGGACACACTGCATTTTTTGAGAAGTCGAGGCTGTGACATCATTCAGGGTTACTTGTTCTGTCCTGCCCTTAGACGAAGTAATAAGTTGGGTAAACAAACACGATGAAAAGCAAAACCGTATTAGACGCGCATAAAAAAGCCGAGCGCTTTGCTCGGCTTTCAATTCTTTTTGTAGCAACTTAAACCGTCGCTTTAATCACTCGTGATTATGCGTCTGTACGACGGCCACGACCGTGACCACGTTCACCACGATGTGCACCACGGTGATCACCACCACGGTTGCGATCGAAACGACGTTCGCCACCTTCGCGATTGCCATCGCGGTTGCCGTCACGGTTACCACGGAAGCCACCTTCGCGACGGCCGCCTTCACGACGATCACCACCACGGTTGCCGCCTTCGCGGTTGCCACGGTAACCACCGCCATCACGACGACCACCATCGCGACGACCACCGTCACGGCGACCACCACGAGACTCGCGGAAATCATCGAAGTCACATACTACAGCACCAACATCTTGTTGACGGATACGTAGTTTGCTTAGCTTGTTCGCCGCGTCTGAAGTCATTGCTTTAGGTAGCTGTACGAATGTGTGACCTTGAGCTAGCTTGATCGCACCGATAGAACCTTTACCTAGACCTAGTTCGTTTGCTAGAGCGCCAACGATGTCTTTAACTTGAACGCCTTGCTCACGACCAACTTGAAGCTGGTAAGTATCCCAGTCTTGGTTGTTGAAGTTACGACCGCCGTCGCGACCACCTTCACGGCGCTCTTTACGACGTTGCTTGTCACGCTCAATTGCTTCAACCATTGGGTCTTCGCCAATGTAGAACAGAGGACGTTTGCCTTGCTGACGCTTAAGAAGCATAGCAGCAAGTGTTGCTGGGTCGATGTCTAGAGAAGTTTGTAGTTTCTCTACCAACTCAGCAAATTTGTCTAGTGCTTTGTGCTCTTTCTCTGCTTCAAGCTCAGCGCCTAGCTTAGCTAGACGAGCTTCAGCAACTTGGTCACGTAGAGGAAGTTGGATTTCTTCCATAGATGACTTAGTTACACGCTCGATAGTGCGAAGCATACGAATTTGGTTAGTGCGAACTAGAAGGATCGCTTTACCCTTACGTCCAGCACGGCCAGTACGACCGATACGGTGGATGTATGACTCAACATCAAATGGGATGTCGTAGTTGAATACGTGCGTAATACGTGGAACGTCAAGACCACGAGCTACAACATCAGTTGCAACTAGAATGTCAATAACACCTTGTTTGATGTGATCAACAGTACGCTCACGTAGAGACTGAGGAATGTCACCGTGCAGTGCAGCTGCTTTAAAGCCACGTGCAGATAGCCAGTCAGCCAGACGCTCAGTATCTTGACGAGTACGTACGAATACGATTGACGCGTCAGTTTCTTCAGTTTCAAGAAGACGAGACATCGCTTCATCTTTCTCTACACCTTTCACTACCCAGAACTGTTGTTGAACTTTGTCTACAGTGTGGTTTTTACCAGCAACGTCAACCGTTACAGGGTCACGAAGGAAACGTTCAACGATCTTCTTCAGCATTGGAGGCATAGTTGCAGAAAACAGAACGCGTTGTGCTGACTCTGGAGCGTGCTCCATGATCGCAGTTACGTCATCTACGAAACCCATGTTTAGCATTTCGTCTGCTTCATCAAGAACGAAAGTACTAACTTCGTCTAGGTGTAGACGTTCGCGATTGATAAGATCTTGAACACGGCCTGGAGTACCAACAACTACATGAGCGCCACTTTTAAGAGCACGCATTTGGTCGACAATAGATGCGCCACCGTAAATCTCTAGAACTTTCAAACCTTTGATGTTTTTACCAAGGTTTTTCATTTCCGCTGCAACCTGAATTGCCAGCTCACGAGTCGGAGCAAGTACAATCGCTTGCGGTTTGCGTTGGTTTAGATCGAGTTTGTTGAGAAGAGGCAGAGAGAACGCTGCTGTTTTACCTGTACCTGTTTGAGCTTTACCCAGCGCGTCAGCACCTTCCAATAGGTGTGGGATTGCCGCAGCCTGAATTGGAGTTGGTGACACGAAACCCATTCCGTCTAGAGCAGAAAGGATAGAATCATTCAGAGATAAATCACTGAATTGAATAACAGAATCTTGCATTGGGATCCTACTTAATTAAACAAAAAAACAGTCCCATATGCTCTTCCAATTCGATACTGATCCATCCAGATACTGATTCCATTCAGACGGGAACACAGCACAGTACACAACCGCGATAAGCCATTAGGGACGACTAAGGGAGGCGGATTATTCCTTAAAAGCATAAAAAAATCCAGAAAAAATTGAATTACATCACAATTTATTCTCAACAATGGTATTTTTAGCATATTTTTCCACCAACCCTACCATTCCCCGTAGATTCGCGTAACTCACAGATGAGAATTTCATCAATATTTAAGCCAATTTCTCGTGGTTAAATTGGCAAAATTCACGGCGAAATTACGCTCCACAGGTAGTAATAATAGCTCGCAATGATTATAGTGTGCCCAACTCCATAGGTAATTTAAGAAAAGATGTTTCAAGATAACCCACTACTCGCTCAGCTTAAGCAGCAAATCCAAGAAAACCTGCCTAAAAAAGAAGGCTCAATAAAAGCCACAGATAAAGGCTTTGGCTTTTTGGAAGTGGACAGTAAGACGAGCTTCTTCATCCCGCCTGCGTACATGAAAAAGTGCATGCACGGTGACAAAGTCATCGCCATTATCCGCACCGAAAATGAACGCGAAGTTGCAGAGCCACAAGAGCTGCTAGAACAAGCCGTGACTCGCTTTATTGGTCGAGTAAAAATGTTCAAAGGCAAGCTCAACGTAGCACCTGATCACCCACAGCTTAAAAAGCTATCTCTTAAAGCGAAACTAAAGAAAGGTCTAAAACCTGACGAGTTCGCCGAAGGTGATTGGGTTGTCGCACATCTTATTCGCCACCCTCTAAAAGGCGATAACTCTTTCTTCGTAGAAATTTCTGAAAAAATCACTGACGCGAATGATAAAATTGCGCCTTGGTGGGTAACGCTTGCTCAAAACGATCTACCAAACTCTGAGCCAGCAGGCATCGATAACTGGGAACTGAAAGACGACGCGGAGCTAGAACGCGTAGACATGACTCATGTTCCATTCGTCACTATCGACGGTGAATCGACTAAAGATATGGACGATGCGCTGTACGCGAAGAAAACCGTATCTGGCGATTTCGAACTCACCATCGCTATTGCGGACCCAACCGCTTACATCACACCTGAAGATGAAATGGATAAAGTAGCGCGTGAGCGTGGCTATACTATCTATCTTCCAGGACGCAACATCCCGATGCTACCTCGCGATTTAGCGGACAACCTATGTTCTCTGATTGAAGGTGAAACCCGCCCTGCTATTTGCTGTACCGTAACGGTAAGTAAAGATGGTGTGATTGGCGACGATATTAAATTCTTCGCGGCAAACATCAAATCACATGCACGCCTAGCATACGATCACGTGTCTGATTGGTTAGAAAACGGCAGCTCTGAAGCATGGACGCCATCTGAAGAGATCGCGACCATCGTTCGTGATCTTTATGAGTTCTCTCTTGCTCGCGCTGAATGGCGTGAGAAAAACGCAGTGGTCTTCCCTGATCGTCCTGACTACCGTTTTGAGCTCAGTGAAGATAACGATGTAATCGCTATCCACGCAGACATGCGCCGCAGTGCAAACCGTCTTGTTGAAGAATCCATGATTACCGCAAACATCTGTGCAGGTCGTACATTACGCGATAAATTTGAAACAGGTGTCTTCAATACGCATGCAGGTATCAAGAACGAGAAGATTGAAGAAGTGGTTCAACTTGTCAATCCAGAAGGCCAGTTGGAGTTCACAGCGGAGTCTATTGCTACGCTAGAAGGCTTTGCTGCGTTGCGCCGCTGGTTGGCAGCTCAAGAAACGTCTTATCTAGATAACCGCATTCGTAAGTTCCAAGCATACAGTGAGGTGGGTAATCAGCCTCTGCCTCATTACGCAATGGGTTTAGACATCTATGCAACTTGGACATCACCAATTCGTAAATACGGTGATATGATCAACCACCGTATGTTGAAGGCCGTCATCCTTGGTAAAGAACCCGTACAAAAACCAGATGACCAAGTAGGCGAAGAGCTAGCTCTACATCGTAAACATCATAAAATCGCTGAGCGAAATGTCTCAGATTGGCTATATGCACGCACGCTTGCTGATGAGCCGAGTAAGAAAACTTGTTTCACAGGTGAGATTTTCGATATTAATCGTGCAGGCGCACGTGTCCGACTTCTCGAAAATGGCGCAGCAGCCTTTATTCCTGGTGCACTAATTCTTGATAATAAAGAAAGAATTGAGTGCAATGGCGACAACGGTACCATCTCTATCGATAAAGAGGTCGTATACAAACTTGGGGATACATTGGAAATTGTCCTTACGGACGTAAACCAAGAAAACCGCAGTTTAGTTGCAAAGCCAACCCAGGTATTCGCTGAACAACCAGCAGCACAAACAGAACAGACTGTAAGTGAGTAATACCGAATGAAGTTAAAAGGCGCTCTATTGAGCGCCTTTTTTATTTGTTATGTAAAACGATAAGAAAGAGTATGCCGAACATTGAGATCATTCGCTTTAATCACTTCACTGCGCGCAAAAGTGAGCGTTACACTGCAACACATAATGGGTTATATATTGTTGAAGAAGGTGCCCTATTAGTTCATCAACCTAATGGCGAGCAATTTGAACTTAAAGCCGGAGATTTCACACTCTATAACTCCGCAGATCTGAGCAGTGCAGAAGCCGTCTCTAGTGACGGAGGCTTTAAAGCACTGGCTTTAGTCTTCAATCCAAATATATTCTGTGACTTTAAGAAAGCGCACCCGATGCTACGTTCCAAAACGGAAGAAAGGCGCTTCTATCCTTTTTCAACGCAATCCAGTAGCGAAGTAGCACAATTGAAGGACATGTTGGTTAAGTTAGCGAGTCGCAATGCTCCAGACTACACACAAAGCCATATCGCAATGGCATTGCTGTCGTTGATGGTTGAGGTAGAGCCAAACATCCTATCTATCATAGATGATGCAAGTAGCCTGAGCGACTCTCAAAAAGCCATTAAGTACATTGAGGGTAATATTGAAAAAGACATCACGCTAGAAGGCTTAGCGGCTCATATGAGCATGTCCATCGCAACCTTAAAACGTCGCCTCGCCGCAGATGATCTTTCGTTTTCTCAGATATTAAAGGTGAAACGGATAAACTTCGCAGCAACCCAACTGCGCAAGTCAGAAAAATCAATAACAGAAATAGCGTTTGAGTCTGGCTTTAAAAGTGCAGCGCATTTCAGTACAGCATTTAAATCCGTTTACAACATGACCCCCAAAGACTTTAGAAACCAAGTTGTTAGGCCTAAAGTATAAATCATGTCGGCATTCGCATCCGTTGGGCTCGCCCTATTCCCAAAAACACGCTTGAGGATCGCGCTCCAACTCGTTGAGTAAGTCCTCAAGCATTCGGCTAAATGGAAGTGGCTTATAAGGCACCCACCTTAACAGCTCGTTGTGATATGTGGGAACATAGAAATACCAAAGTTGGTTTTCCTCATCAAACATGATCTTCGCGACGGGAGAAGTATACTCGCTATGTTGGGAGTCGAGGAGAAAATGCGCCCGATGAAGCTCAACGCCATTTTCTACTAGCTCATAGAGGCACTTGCCCTGTTCGACAGGCAAGTTAGCATTACGCGCAGAGCAGAGCGATTGAACTGATTTGTATAAACGACTTGTCGCCATTTGGGACACTGACATCAACGTTCTCCCGATGGATGATAGTTAGAGCTGTCGATCCTAGTATATAACCTTTACATCATCACCGATGGTAGTTATCTACCTAACTCAAGTATAAGATAGCTATATTATCATTTGCCCAGATTATCATCTCAGTCCACTTGGAAACGCTAGCTCCATCACCTCTTGACTAGAAACAATTCCCCTGTTTAGCGCTAACAGTTCACAAAAGTGTAACCTGAACGCAATATCATAAACTCTGCTTTATCCCGTATATGGAGTTTAATATGTTACGTTTTACTGTGGCGACGTTATTGGCCATAGCAGTCTCCCTCCCTACAATTGCAAAAGAAATCAACATCTCGGGTTCAACGTCGGTTGCTCGTGTGATGGATGTACTTGCTGAGGAATACAACAAAACACACCCAGACGATTACGTTGCTGTTCAGGGCATTGGTTCGAGTGCTGGTATCACCATGGTCAATAAAGGAGTAGCCGAAATAGGCATGAGCTCTCGCTATCTGACTGAAAGCGAAAAAGGTGAAGATCTCAATGTATACCCTATCGCTTATGATGGCCTCGCTGTTGTTGTAAACCGTACCAACTCTGTAGAAAACCTTTCTCAGCAACAGCTGTTTGATATTTACAAAGGTAAGATTAAGAATTGGAAAGAGGTCGGGGGCGCAGATCAGCCTATCGCGGTGGTTACTAGAGAAGCGTCTTCAGGTTCACGTTACAGCTTCGAAAGCTTGCTGGGACTGACCAAAATCGTTAATGATCGCCTTGTCTCGGATATCAGCCCAAACAACTTGGTTGTAAACAGCAACAGCATGGTAAAAACCATTGTTAACCATAACACTCGCGCCATTGGTTTTATCTCTGTAGGGTCAGTAGATCGCTCGATCAAGGCGATTCAGTTAGATGGTATTGACCCAACCTCGACAAACATTAGCAATCATAAGTACAAGTTGGCGCGACCATTCCTAGTGCTATACAAAGTAGATAAGATTAGCGATGCAGGTAAAGGTTTTATCGCTTTCCTTCGTTCAGAGCAGGGACAAAAAGCGATTGCAGATTACGGTTATACGCCAGTAAAAAACTTTAATCAGTAAAAATGAAAAAGAGAGCACCCTGATGCTCTCTTTTACTATGTCGTGTTCTATCCGGTTTCGGAATTAGAAATGCAGTTGAATTACAGAGACCACAACCGCACCAGGTCGACGAATACCTTCAATTTCCACTTTAATTTCGCGCTCAATCTCCAAACCTTTTTTGATTGGCGTTACTTTTGTTAACGTGCTGACTGCACGAACATTATTGCCTGCTTTGACAGGGTAAGGGAAACGGACTTGGTTTAAACCCAAGTTAACTACCATTTTAGCTGTTGGGAACATTGGCTTGTCTGGATCGACTGAATCCGTCAGTTTAGGCAGCAATGCTAATGTTAAAAAGCCATGAGCGATAGTTGTCTTAAATGGAGATTCAGTTGAAGCACGCTCTGGATCGGTATGAATCCATTGCATGTCTTCCGTTACAGCACCAAATTGGTTAATACGTTCTTGAGACACATGAACCCAATCACCAGTGTGAATAACTTCGCCAATTTTTTCACTTAACTCGTCATAAAGCTTTTGAGCCTCAGGTGCCATTACGATCGGTGCAGGTTGAGGTGCAACTTCTTCGTTGACGGCTGGCTGCTGGTGATCACGAACTTTTGAGAAAAGAAAGCTATTTTGAGCTTTCCCCAAAAAGTCACTCCAATAATCGCGTAACGTTGGAGACATCCAATTCATAAACTCGGATTGATGAGCAGAAATCGCATCAACTTTGTCTTTAAATAGATTTGTGACCTTCATAAACACCCTTAAGAATTCTAAGCACAACTGGCTATACCAGTTAAGTTTGAATTAGTTCACAAAGTCTTGCAAATACTTTCGGGCGAACACATGTACCCTAAAAGCATGTTATGTCTTATATATCAGCAAGATAACAATAAAACACCATTTTATTGACGTGCGCCAATATAAAGTAAAAACTCTATAAATTGGTACTTTTTGTCCCTTTTTCACTCCGTTTTCAAACTGTCCAACATCACATCAGTGATCATAAAACAAGCAAACAGTACTTCTATTATAATTCAGCACTTTACAAGTCGGACTATGCTCCTTATTATACCGCCCACAACGGAGAGATGGCTGAGTGGTTGAAAGCACCGGTCTTGAAAACCGGCATACGTTAATAGCGTATCTAGGGTTCA
>NZ_JAWOWA010000035.1:0-30618 GCF_033340195.1 Vibrio sp. 1457 | reverse complement strand
TTATTTTTAAAGAGCTTTTCTAACATTTTCAGCAACTTAGTTGCTCGTCGTTAGGGGTGCGTATCTTACTTCACACCGTGAGAGAGTCAAGCATTTTTTTCAAATTTCTTTTCTCTCAATTCCGACTCGCTGTGTGACTTTCGTCTCACTCCGTGTCGGTGGATGCGCAGTATAGGGAGTTGAGAAATTAGTACAAGCGTTTTTTGCAAAAAAACTTTCAACCGAACAAATAGCAATCACTTTGTGTATATACCAAGCGATCTTGGCTATTTTCTCTCATTTAAAAGGATCTTTCCTCAAGAAAAAGGGCGTTTCTACCTGAATTACGATCTTCAAATTTGATGCAATTGAAGCAAATGATCTTCACTCAACGCGCTTTTTCTCTTCGTCCTGCTGTATAAAAGATAAAAAAAGAGCAGAACGATGACGAACTGCTCTTTGGTCTTTGCTTTTTACTTGGGGTACTTCAGGTGAAGTCTTGGAAATTGCTTCTTCTATATAGAAGAAAAGATCAGAGCATCCTTGCCCTTCTCTTTTACGACAGATTAGCTAGGGGTATATCTAAATGTCGTGGTTGTTCGATGACACATTGAGCTCGTAAGAGTGGAGCATGCTTGCATTCCCAATGGCGTCATCTTCGAGAGGAACTTAGTTCTTCAATACTTTTACGGTGTAGCTACCATCTTTTTGTTGGTACAGACCGTGGATGTCGGTTTCGAAACCAGGGTAATGCGCACCGATCTCACAAAGCATCTCTAGGAAGTCCAGCACTGGGCGAGACTCTTGAGTCACCATTTCACCAGGAAGTACTAGTGGCACACCTGGAGGGTAAGGAAGGATCATGTTCGCACTTACGCGACCAACCATTTCTTCCAGTTTAATTTCTTCTACGTTACCGCGAAGCTCTTCTTGCCATGCTGCGTGTGGTGTTACTTTCATTTCTGGAAGAACATCGAACGCTTTATACATTAGCTCTGGTAGGTTGTATTTCTTAGTTAGGTCGTGAATTGCTTGTGCTAGTTCTTGAACGCGCATGCCTTCATAGAAGCTTGGGTCTTCGTTGTATAGTGAAGGTAGGAAGCTCTTGATGGTTAGGTTCAAGTCGTAGCCACGTTTAAATTCAGTTAGGCCGCGTAGCAATTGCATTGCTTTTGATTTGTCGATACCGATTGAGAATAGGAACAACAAGTTGTATGGACCTGTTTTCTCTACCACGATGCCGCGCTCGTCTAGGAATTTAGCCACCAGCGAAGCAGGAATACCTGATTCCTCTAATTCGCCTTCTTTATTCATCCCTGGAGTCAATAGCGTTACTTTGATTGGGTCAAGATACATGTGGTTGTCATCCATGTTCTTGAAGCCGTGCCATGTATCGCTAGGGTCTAGTTTCCAACATTCTGTGGTATCGATGTTTTCTGGTTGCCATACATCGAAGAACCAGCTGTCGCTTTCTGCTTCTAGACGTTTGATCTCTTTACGGAAGCGGATTGCGCGATCGATAGAGTCTTGCATTAACTTCTTACCAGTGTTGCCGCGCATCATTGCCGCTGCAGTTTCAGTAGAAGCAACAATGCCGTACTGAGGTGAAGTTGAAGTGTGCATCATGAATGCTTCGTTGAAAGATTCTTTATCAAAGTCACCTTTCACGTGAATCATTGAAGCTTGTGAGAACGCTGCCAACAGTTTGTGTGTTGATTGTGTTTCGTAGAACACTTTGCCTGGCATCGCTTCACCACTCATACCACATTTACCTTCGTAAATTGGGTTGAAGTTAGTGTAAGGCACCCAAGCACTGTCGAAGTGAATGTGTTTACAATCTAGCGACTCTTTGATGAATTGTGTGTTGTACAGCAAGCCATCGTAAGTTGAGTTAGTCACTACTGCGTAAGTTGGTGCTGTTGCACCTGGTGTTTTCGCCACTTTCTCTGCAATGACATCGCGGCTGAATTCGCTTTGTGGAATACCACCAAGGATACCGTATGCGTTACGAGTTGGGCGGAAGTAGATTGGTGTCACGTCGCTCATCATCATTAGGTGAGTCAGAGATTTGTGACAGTTACGGTCAATCAGTACTGTGCTGCCCGCAGGTGCTGAGTACATGCCAACGATTTTGTTCGATGTAGACGTACCGTTAGTTACGATGTACGAGCTGTCTGCATTAAATGTACGTGCGATGTATTCTTCTGCATCTTTATGTGGACCTGAGTGGTCTAGTAGAGAACCTAGCTCAGGCATTGAGATTGATACGTCCGCTTTAAATGTGTTTGGACCGTAAAAATCGTAGAAGATGCTACCAGCAGGGCTTTTCTGGAATGCAGTACCGCCCATGTGACCTGGAGTACAGAAGGTGTATTTACCTTCTTCTACGTATTTGAATAGCGCTTTAGTGAATGGAGGCATGATGGCATCTTTGTATGCCTCAGTCGCTTGGTTGATTTTGATAGCGATGTCGTCAGCCATACCTAAAGCGTACTCGAAGAAGCTCACGTTTAGACGTAGGTCTGTTAGTGAAATGTCTAGAGTAGACTGTTCGTTAGCAAATGCGTGAACAGGCAGTTTTTCGTTGATTTGGCTGATACGTTCACATAGCTCTAGTGAGTATTTATCCCAGTCGAACAACACACCGCAAATGCGAGGGTTCATCTCAATCATTTTGATCAAGTCTTTATCATCTACTGGGTAAACCACTTCGTAGCCCGCTTTCTCAAGAGCAGCGTGAAGTTGACGAACTGGCTCTTCTTTAAAGAACACACCCATGTGGTTCAAGATAGCGAATATATTCATTTGGACATCTCCAAGGCGAATGAGGGCGCTCTTTGCCATTTACAGGCAATGAGTAAGGTGAGCGCCGCGTGAATTTGGGTTTTATAGGCTGGCACCTTAGTGGCAGCGTTTTGGGGATTAGTTGCTTGCTTGGGCAGGCATGTCGTCAGCGTGCATTTTCACGTACTGAGCAAGACCTGCTTTTTTGCTGTAGAACATCAAGATAACTAGAGACACGATGAAGGTTGCTGTTAGCGTACCGCCCTCTGCACCTGCTAGTGCGATGAAGCAGAACAGACAAGCCACACCAGAGAACAGCATTACGAAGCCGTTGCGTGTTGTCATACCTTCGAAGCGAATCAAGTTAATGCTTGAGTAGAAGTAAGGCAGCATTGTTAGTAGAACCGCGTCAGTTGTTAGCTGGTTGAATAGGTCTGATGCGTGTGCTGTTTTAGAGCTGAAGAACATCAGTACAACCATCAGCGCAGTCATCTTGATTGACGCAAGGATTAGACCTTTCTTAGGCACACCGTTTTTGTCAGTTTCGCCGTAGATTTTAGGGAAGTTGCCGTCGTTTGCTGCGCGTTTACCTGCTTCACCTACTAGCATCATCCAAGAACCTAGCGAAGTGAAACATGCTAGCGCTGTGAATGCTGATACGAATGGTGCTGTCCAGCTACCGAATAGCTCAGTGGTTGCTAGTGCAAATGGCGCACCTGATGCCGCAACTTCTGACGCTGGGAACATACCGCTGATCATTTGAGTTGATAGGATGTAAATCACACCTGCGATACCAGTACCCAACATAGTTGCTAGAGGTACAGTACGTTTAGGGTTTTCTACCATACCAGTCGATACCGCTGCTGATTCCACACCTACGAATGACCATAGACAGATAAGAACCGCTGTTACTACCGCGTGGCTGTCAGTGCCTGCTGATACGTTCCAGTTTTGGCTGTAAAGCGCAGTATCGAAGTGCGTCCAACCAAATGCAGCTGTACCAACAACTGGGATAAGGATAAGAACTAGACCAAGCGTACATAGACGGCTTACCCAGCTACCACCAAGTAGGTTGACGAAAGTGAAGATCCATACCGATGCAATCGTCGCAATACCTGCTGGGATTGGGTTATTAAGCACAGGGAAGAATACTGAAAGGTAAGAAACACCTGTAATGGCAATAGCCAGGTTACCAATCCAGTTCGCGTGGTAATAAAGAACGCCCGTTTGGAAACCAAATACCGGAGACACTTCGCCAGCATAAGCGATTGGACCACCTTCTTGTGGGTTTTTGGTTGCCAGACGAGCGTAAACAAACGCCAGACTCAGTGCACCGGCCAAACAGATCAGCCAACTGAAGATTGAAACAGAGCCTACAGAGGCAAGACTAGAAGGTAATAGTGCGATACCACTACCCATCATGTTACCGGCTACGACACCCGTACAGGCAATAAGGCCGATTTTTTTCGCATTCGATGACATAACATCTCCAAATCTATTCTACTCGAGTCAACATGACTCAAACTGAATGGTTATTAGCGAGATGCTATGAGGAAGAACCTGCTCGACCTCGCTAAATTTCGAAGTGAAGACTACGCCCAAAAACTGGGAAAAAAATAAACTTGGGGTTATCAATAAAATGATTAGTTAATCAACATCAAGTTGAGGTAAACATGATAAACACAAAAATATAAAACCATATTATTCATTTAGTTATAAGAAAAACATCAAACCTTCTACCGATAGATAAACTCTCATCAACTCGTTGGTCATCGCGATAAAAGTTATCAACCTCTATCAACTTCCCCATCCCGAAGGGTTAATTCCCTGAAGTGTTGATTCCATAAATCTCTCCCTGATAGCGCTTTTTGACCCACATCAATATTCATCTCGCCTGCAAGAAAGCATCAAAATCATTCTCGCCACATAACTCAGCCAGACACTTCATACAATCAATAGAGATAGAGAAGCAAAGCGGGTATGTATTCCCGTTGCAAGCTTGCGTTGTTAGCTCCTTCGTAAGTCATTGCCCCACCGCCTCACCGCCTCACCCTTTTCACTTTTCGACAGCGACAAAAAAGCCCCTCACCGAAATGAGGGGCTAGCATTAGACTGACGTTGAGTCCGAGAGAATTAAAGCATTCGAACGACAGAAGGGTGAACGGCGCGATACATGGCGTAATCAATCGCCTTCATGTTACTTGGGAAGACCAAGTTTTCGCACAGCAGGTACGTCTCAACCGACGTATCAATATAGAAAGCTTCACTGTAAGACTCACTGGCTAAATCCAGATCACCATCCAATTCGGCGTGCTTACCGCGAATCACATAGGAAAGCACTGAATCACGTAACCTCAATGCCTGTCCGAGATGCCGCTTGGCTAACGCCATGTCACCAATGATGGTTTCGTGCAGTGCTAAAGCTTCATAAATTCGCGGTTGAATTGGCCCCACCATCATTTGCACATTAGTCTCTAGTGCTTCACTGAGCTGCTGCATTCGCCCTTTCTTCAACTCCTGTGAGAAATCAAGTGCCTTTTGTACATGGTAAGCAATCAACAACTCAGCTTGAACGTAAGCATTATCCGGCTCGATTTCTAAAATGTTTTCCATCAAGTCGATACCTTGGCGGAATTGTTTAGTATCAGAGACATTAAGGTAATGGTTAGCCTGAACAAACAACTCCAACGCGTCGGGATTCATTGGCATTCCCGCCACCAGCATCGTAGATTTCAATTTAGCATCCGATACTTTCAGCACTTGCATCAAATCCAACGACGCTTGTTGAAGCACTGTCTTTAAATGACTACTGGTTAACGCGTATTGACGACTAAACAACACTTTTTCAGATGAGTTATTGCGATATTCCACCTCTAAAAAGCTGCCACCGTCATTCTCACGAACTCGTACCACAACCGATTTACCAGGCACAATGCCAGAAGTAAACGACGCCTTCTTTAGCATGACTCGGTAATCACTGACTTGAGCAATGTCGGACATCAACTTTTGGGCGAATCCGTCTGCCAAATCGTAGCTTAATCCTTCACTCGTAAAATTATCTTGAAACTTGAACTCAATCAGATGGGTATCGATGGCTTGGGTAATACGCACTTCCGATTGCTTGTAGGTAAACACGCCCATCACTACGACCAACATACTGATCCAGATGAAGTTCATAATTCCCAATCGCCAAGGACTGATTTTGTTTTTGCTCTGAGGGGCTTTTTTCTCTTTTGACATCTCGCAGACCGCGCGAGTTAGAGGACCGGCAGGAAAGGTAACGGCTGGTGCTATAGGTAGACAATCCTCTTCCGATTCTTCAACCGAAGGTGGGATCTCTTCATTTTGCCGACTTGTGACAAACTCTTCATGCGTCATAGCAACCACGTTAGCTACCAGCTTATAGCCACGCTTGGGCACCGTGATAACGTAGTTGGTATTTTCCTCTCGACCGTCACGTAGTAGCTTACGCAACTCAAAGATGGATTGAGTCACCACTTGATCGGTCACAATCGCTCCAGCCCAAACGTACTGAATCAATTCCTCGCGGTTGAACACCTCATTCGCATGCTCCGCTAAGAAGTGCAAAAGATTAATTAAGCGTGGCTCAACAGTAACTTCCCTATCTTGTCGATACAGCTTATTTTCATCAACGCTCAAAACCCAGTCATTGATTTGAAAATAGACTCCAACCATGTATGAAAACTCTCGTATCTACAGACAGCGTTACGGTAGGAATCAGACAATGGTCGATTCCTACAAGTAACTAAAGGCAAGATTATAGGTGGGAAAGCAGCGTGTACCTAGAAAAGCAAGTTGCCAAAAATGCAAACTTAAGTTAAGTGATTCAAGAATGAGACTACTCAAGTGCTGCAAGGATAGAGCAATGTGTGGCGTCATCGTCTGTATGACCACAACAAGCATCATTAATCTTCTTCAAAGCTCGGCGAATTTTCGTCAGCTCGTTAATTTTCCCATCAATCAGCTCTAACTTAGCAGAAGTAATGGCTTTTACCTCTGCACAGCTGTGTTCTGTCGCTTCTAACTTAATTTCTAACAGGTCTTTAATTTCATCCAGACTCAAGCCAAGATCTTTACCTTTGAGGATAAAGTGCACCTGCTTTTGATTCTCTTCATCATACAAGCGGTAGCCTGACTCACTTCGTCCTGCGGGTTTTATTAGCGCGTTTTTCTCGTAGAAACGCAATGTATCGGCAGTCACACCACAACGTTTTGCCAGTTCACCTATCTGAAACATAACTTTCCCTATTAACTATCTCGTTACTTTTAAAGCTAAAGAACGACTTTTTTGCAATTATTTTTGAGACGCCAAACGATTGCGCGAGCTTTTTTGTAATAAATTGGTTAGAATACGCGCCATCAAATGTGGAGACTGTTTTCTAATCAGAAAACACCCTGCAAAGGTCTTTACCAAAACTGGCCAATATTTTACCCCAAGAGGTAAAAACAAGTTCATTTTTGGCAAACATCTTTAACTCCGTGAATTTGAGGAAAATGGAAGCATGAATAACGCTCGTCCTATTCGCCGTGCGCTTATCAGCGTATCAGACAAAACAGGTATTGTTGAGTTTGCGCAAGCTCTTGCTGAGCGCGGTGTCGATATCCTATCTACTGGTGGTACAGCTCGCCTACTTGCCGAACAAGGCATCGCCGTAACCGAAGTCTCTGACTACACTGGTTTCCCAGAAATGATGGACGGCCGCGTTAAAACGCTTCACCCAAAAGTTCACGGTGGTGTGCTTGGTCGTCGTGGCCAAGATGATGACGTGATGGAAAAGCACGGCATCAACCCTATCGATATGGTTGTCGTAAACCTATACCCATTCGCAGAAACCGTTGCCAAAGAAGGCTGTACACTAGCCGACGCTGTTGAAAACATCGATATCGGCGGCCCAGCAATGGTTCGTTCTGCAGCGAAAAACCACAAAGACGTGACTATCGTTGTTAATGCAGGTGATTACGGCCGCGTAATTACAGAGATGGACGCAAACGACAAATCTCTCACTCTCGAAACTCGTTTCGACCTAGCTATCGCAGCATTCGAGCACACAGCATCTTACGACGGCATGATCGCAAACTACTTCGGCACTATGGTTCCATCTTACGGTGAGAACAAAGACGGTGATGAAGAGAGCAAATTCCCTCGTACGTTCAACCAACAGTTCGAGAAGAAGCAAGACATGCGCTACGGTGAGAACAGCCACCAAGCAGCCGCATTCTACGTTGAAGCAAACCAACAAGAAGCATCCGTTTCTACTGCTCGCCAAATCCAAGGTAAAGCCCTTTCTTACAACAACATCGCAGACACGGACGCAGCGCTTGAATGTGTGAAAGAGTTCAACGAGCCAGCATGTGTAATCGTAAAACACGCAAACCCATGCGGTGTTGCTCTAGGTAAAGACATCCTAGAAGCGTACAACCGTGCTTACCAAACTGACCCAACATCTGCATTCGGCGGCATCATTGCATTCAACCAAGAGCTAGATGCAGAAACGGCAACCGCTATTGTTGAGCGTCAATTCGTTGAAGTAATCATCGCACCTTCTGTTTCTGCAGAAGCGATTGAAGTGGTTGCCGCGAAGAAGAACGTGCGTCTACTTGAGTGTGGCGAATGGACAACTAAGACAACTGGCTTTGACGTGAAACGCGTGAATGGCGGTCTACTGGTTCAAGACCGTGACCAAGGCATGGTAAGCCTAGACGACCTAAAAGTGGTTTCTAAGCGCCAGCCAACAGAAGAAGAGCTGAAAGATGCACTGTTTTGCTGGAAAGTAGCGAAATACGTGAAATCTAACGCGATCGTTTACTCGAAAAGCGACATGACTATCGGTGTAGGTGCTGGCCAAATGAGCCGCGTTTACTCTGCGAAAATCGCGGGCATCAAAGCTGCAGACGAAGGTCTACAGGTTGAAGGTTGTGTAATGGCATCAGATGCATTCTTCCCATTCCGTGACGGTATCGACGCGGCTGCAGAAGCGGGCATCAAGTGTGTTATCCAACCAGGTGGTTCTATGCGTGATGACGAAGTTATTGCAGCAGCAGACGAACACGGCATGGCGATGATCTTTACCGGTATGCGTCACTTCCGCCACTAATTTAAAACACAGAATACAGAGCGGATGATAGCTCTTCTGTATTCTGTTAACGAAACGTTCTGTATTCTTATCACCACCGTGATAAAAAGGATTAAAAATGAATGTATTAATTATCGGTTCAGGTGGTCGTGAACATGCGCTAGGCTGGAAAGCGGCACAAAACCCAAATGTTGAGACTATCTTCGTTGCACCAGGCAACGCTGGTACGGCTCTAGAACCAAAACTAGAAAACGTAAACATCGATGTAGAAGACATCGCTGGCCTTGTTGCTTTCGCCAAAGAGAAGGCGATTGAACTGACTATCGTTGGCCCAGAAGCACCATTGGTTATTGGTGTGGTTGATGCTTTCCGCGAAGCAGGTTTGCCAATCTTCGGCCCGACCCAAGCAGCAGCACAGCTTGAAGGCTCTAAAGCATTTACTAAAGACTTCCTTGCTCGTCACCAAATCCCAACGGGTGCTTACGCGAACTTTACTGAAATCGAACCAGCACTTGCTTACGTACGTGAACAAGGTGCACCGATTGTGGTGAAAGCAGATGGCCTTGCTGCTGGTAAAGGTGTGATTGTGGCAATGACGCTAGAAGAAGCAGAAGATGCAATCAAAGACATGCTCGCAGGTAACGCTTTTGGTGACGCTGGCAGCCGTGTAGTGATTGAAGAATTCCTGGACGGTGAAGAAGCAAGCTTCATCGTGATGGTTGATGGTGAGAACGTTCTGCCAATGGCCACCAGCCAAGATCACAAGCGCGTAGGCGACAAAGATACAGGCCCTAACACGGGTGGCATGGGGGCATACTCGCCTGCTCCAGTCGTGACACAGGAAATCCACAACCGCATCATGGAAGAAGTGATTTACCCAACCGTACGCGGCATGGCTTCTGAAGGTCATCCTTACACAGGTTTCCTATACGCAGGCCTAATGATCGACAAAGACGGTACACCTAAAGTGATTGAGTATAACTGTCGTTTTGGTGATCCAGAAACGCAACCGATCATGATGCGTATGCAATCCGATCTCGTTGATCTATGTTTAACTGCGATTGACCAAAAACTGGATCAAGTGGAATCAAAATGGGATCCACGAGCATCGATTGGTATCGTGCTAGCAGCCGGTGGTTATCCAGCAGCGTACAACAAAGGCGACGTTATTTCGGGTCTGCCACAAGTTGAAATTGAAGGCGAAAAAGTCTTCCATGCTGGTACAGATAACAAAGATGGCGACATCGTGACAAACGGTGGTCGTGTTCTTTGTGCAACCGCACTTGGCAACAGTGTATCAGAAGCGCAGCAGCGTGCTTACGAGCTTGCAAAACAGATCAGTTGGGATGGCATGTTCCATCGCAACGACATCGGCTACCGTGCAATTGCACGTGAGCAAGAAAAATAAAAACAACATAAGTTGGCTAAAAAACAAAAGGCGCACTCAGCGCCTTTTTTTATTGTTCTTGTTCGACAGAATTCGAAGCAATGTTTATTCAGAGATCAACTTTGGCCGAGAAACACAATCAAAGTCATCGTCATTGAGCATCAACAGTTCATCGACCATTGCTTTGTTTCGTGACTGCTTGCCGACAAAAGCCACATAACTGTCTACCGATGAGAGACGCTCGATAATAAATTTTGGCAGCGTCTGATTAAACTCGAGTGTCGAGAACACCTTACCTTTGCAGGTTTCAAACGATTGACCATTCCAATAACCTTGAATAAGGCTCTGATTGTTACGAGACTGCGCCTTAACCGATGCCACTACGTCATTCGCTTCTGCTTTGTAGCGCTCTAATTGGTCATGCTGGAGTGGTAAGACTTTACGGTTAACACGATATTGTTGGTAAACCGCTTCGCCATCTTTATTGAAACGGATGTGGATTTGAAAAGGCACCAACTCTTGTTTGGTATCAACTTGCTCGCCTTTTCGAATCAACTCTCGCAACTCACCTTCGTCCCAGCGATAATCACTCTGGAACCAACCATTGTCCCCCATAGTCACATAATCAGCCGCCGTACTCACACGAGTGAGTTTCTCTGTCATCCAGTACAAGCTGCTAGCATCTCCCGCAACTTTACCACCAGAAAAATGCGTGAATTGTTCTAAATTAGGAGTTTCAACCGATGAACAGCCAAAAAGGGTAAGGCTAGATAGGAGAAGTGAAGTGAGTAGATGTTTTTTCATGAAATTGCACCGAGGCAGGATACCTCGGTGCATTCTAACTTAGTTTACTGATTCTTTCAGCGCTTTACCTGCTACGAATGCTGGTACGTTAGCTGCTGCGATTTGAATCTCGTCACCAGTCTTAGGGTTACGACCAGTACGTGCAGCGCGGTGGTTTACTTTGAATGTACCAAAACCAATTAGTTGAACTTGGTCACCCTCTTTAAGTGCGCCAGTTACACCATCAAGAGTCGCTTCAAGAGCAGCTTTTGCTTGTGCTTTTGATAGGTCTGCTTTCTCTGCGATAAAGTCGATTAATTGGGTCTTGTTCATTAGGTTTCCCTTCTCATAGGTTATCGAATTCGTCTCACTCTAAAACATAAATGCCCCATCTGGCAAAGGTTTGTAAGCGATCTTTCGATTTTCTGACGTACTTTTAGCCATAATATGAGTAATAACTCACAATTTGTTACCACATACCCCCTGAAAACCCTTGCTTTCCAAGGTATTTGGACCAATTTATAAGTCACTTTTGCGGTTATAATAGCTGCAAATAACCACTATCAAACTACATTCAAGGGCAACTATGCTGCTGTTATCCATTTATATCTCTATTGCAATCGGCATTTCGTTTATCTGTTCGGTGCTGGAGGCGGTACTGCTGAGTATCAGTCCGAGCTACATTGCGCAGCTCAATCAACAGGGGCATCCCGCAGCTGGGCAATTGGCTAAGCTGAAATCAGATATCGACCGACCACTGGCATCTATTCTGACTTTAAACACCATCGCTCACACTATCGGCGCGGCCACTGCTGGTGCACAAGCTGCGGTTGTATTTGGTAGCGAAGCATTAGGTATCTTTTCGGCAGTGCTGACATTGGCGATCTTAGTGCTTTCAGAAATCGTACCGAAGACGATTGGCGCGACCTACTGGCGTCAGTTGGCACCCACTGCCGCGGTCGCATTGCGTTGGATGGTATGGGCGCTTACACCCTTTGTTTGGTTCTCAGAGCAAATCACCAAGCGTCTTGCTCGTAACCACGAAGCTCCAAAGATGCGTGATGAGCTGTCTGCAATGGCGATTCTGGCACGTGAAAGCGGTGAGTTTGCCGAGGGTGAATCAAAAATCTTAAGCAACTTGCTTGGCATCCAAGATGTACCCGTAACGCAGGTTATGACGCCACGACCAGTAGTATTCCGTGTCGATGCCACAATGACCATCAATGAGTTCCTAGAAAAACACAAAGATACGCCTTTCTCACGCCCATTGGTTTACAGCGAACAGAAAGATAACATCATTGGTTTTGTGCATCGCCTTGAGTTGTTCAAACTACAACAATCAGGTTGTGGACAGAAACAGTTGGGAGCAATCATGCGCCCAATTCAAGTGGTGCTAAACAATACCACTTTACCTAAAGTATTCGACCAGATGATGACTCATCGCTTACAGCTGGCACTTGTTGTTGATGAATACGGTACCGTGCTAGGTTTGGTAACGTTGGAAGATATTTTTGAACACCTCGTAGGCGAGGAGATCATCGACGAAGCAGATAAAAGCACTGACATGCAGGAGCTGGCTTACCAACGCTGGGAAAGCTGGAAAGAAATGCACGGCGTAATCGAAAGCCGCGATGACGATGAAGAAGATAACGAGCTGGAGAAGCAGGATAAAGAGCCAGAAGCTCAAGAGCCACCGAAACCCGACTCGAAAGAATCGTAATCAGCATTAGGTATAACAGCTTAAACGCACAAACAAAAAAGGCATCCAGTTAGGATGCCTTTTTCTATTTATTCAACAATTAAAGTGCAATACCGATGTTGCTCACACCTTCTTCACGTAGCTCTTCACGCAAATCTTTAATCAAGCTGATGTCACGTTCTACCGCTTCACGCAGCGGACGGAAGATAGCCCACTGGACGTCCCACTCTTCACATACGGCTTCGTTTTCTTTCTGGTTGTCGTTAGTGATTGGCTCTGCGCCTTGTGCTTGCTCTAGATCAGCAACGGTTTGTACCGACTGTTGACTCACTTTAAGCATTGAATCGAAAAGGTAATCGCGGTCCAATAGACCATGCAGTAACGTAGACAAACCCTGACACGCGTCCATCGCTGGGTAAACGCCGTAAAAATCGAACTCATCCGCACTTGGGAACAACTCTTCTAACTTCTCCAATTGACGTTCGAAGTTAATTTTCGCGTTCTTAACTGTCAAAATTTCCCATACACTATCAAGAATCGCTCGGTAAGCACGCGGGTCAGCAAATTCTGTATTCTCACAAAACATCGCATAGTTTGGATACATGCGTTCACACAGACACGCCATAAAGGTAATTTGTTGCCAAGGTTCTAGTTTTTCTAAACGAACCTGAAGAGGATTCTTAAGCATAGTCACTCAATCATTGAAGAAAAAAACAGCGAAAGTGTACTTGATTCATCACAGGGAAAAAAGTTAATGCCGCATTCAAATCAGATTTTCCTGCTCTCAGAGCATCGCGACACCTACAAAACGTTACTGGCAGAGAAAAATCTGCCCGATCTTTGCCTCACCGACCAACCAGAAGCCGCTCAGATCGTACTAGCGGATCCACCCTTACTATCACAAAGCTTAGACGAATTTTCACAGCTTGAATGGGTGCAATCCACGTTTGCTGGTGTCAACGCCTTAACATCCCCTAGCCTTCGTCAGGACTATACTCTAACTAACGTTCGAGGCATCTTTGGTCCACTGATTGCTGAATATGTTTTGGGTTACAGTATTGCCCATTACCGCCACTTTGCCCGATACCACCAGCAACAACAAAACAAACAATGGCAGCCTCACCTATACACGTCATTACAAAGTAAAACCATGGTAATTCTTGGTACCGGTAGCATTGGGGGCTATCTGGGCAACGCCGCTAAAGCAATGGGGATAAAAACTATCGGTATTAACCGCACAGGTATCCCGACTTCAGGCGGCGAGTTTCATCAGACCTTTCATATCAATGAACTAAGTAAGGCATTTGAGCAAGCCGACATCGTTGTGAATACTCTACCAAGTACACCTGAGACGCGACAGTTACTTAATCGTCAAACGCTCAGCCAACTAAATCAGGCGTTATTGTTTAACGTAGGTCGTGGCGACGTATTGGATGAGGCAGGGTTGCTCTTCGCTCTGAAAAACCGTTGGGTAGAACACGCCTTCTTAGATGTGTTTGAGCAAGAACCGTTATCGGTAGAGCATCCGTTTTGGAAACTACCGCAAGTCACCATCACTCCACACATTGCTGCGCTGAGTTTTCCCGAGCAAGTCATCGAGATTTTTGCTGACAACTATCTACGCTGGCGCGATGGGTTTTCATTAAATTATCAAGTGGATTTCGAAAAGGGTTACTGAGAATGTCGTTAGACGAGCTATTGCAGCAAGTGAGGGCCTGCCAGATATGCGCGGATAATTTACCTTTGGGCGCAAACCCTGTCGTACAAGCCGCAAAAGGGGCACGCATCCTAATCATCGGTCAGGCCCCTGGCACACGTGTACACAAAACCTCGATACCTTGGAATGACCCAAGTGGTGATCGATTACGCCAATGGCTCGATATCGACAAAGACGTTTTCTACGACCCAAATAAAATTGCCATTGTCCCAATGGGATTCTGTTATCCAGGCAAAGGGAACTCTGGGGATTTACCGCCTCGTAAAGAATGTGCGCCCACTTGGCATAAAAAGATTCTTGAGCAGCTGCCCAATATAGAGCTCACTCTACTAATTGGTCAGTACTCGCAGCAGTACTATCTCACCAACAAACCAAAGACGCTCACACAAACCGTTCAGCAATGGCAAGATTGGGAACCAGACTTTATCCCTCTCCCTCACCCATCTCCACGCAATACATTGTGGTTAAAGAAGAACCCTTGGTTTGAATCTGACGTCGTGCCATACCTTAAAAAACGCGTTCACTCGATGCTTTAGGTTACCCATGATCTAATTGCTTGTTTATCTGTACAAGAAAATTAGAACATAAAAGCAGAAATCATAAGTATTTGTTTATATTAAACTTTAATATCTAGTGTACAGCTAGAGTAGTAATTAGATCATGGTAGGCCAAATACTACTAGAGCTGTACAGCCTTGAGTCTCAGATAGGAAAAATGAATTTTAGGCAAAAAAATACCGGCACTGAATGCCGGCATTTGATTTCAAAAGATCTAACTTACTTGTGGTATGGCTTAGATAGCTCGTGTACCGCTTCCACAAATACGCCCGCGTTTTCTGGCGGCACATCCAAATGGATACCGTGACCTAGGTTGAACACATGACCAGTACCTGCATCACCAAAACCTTCTAGAATACCCGCGACTTCTTCACGGATACGCTCTGGTGAAGCGTAAAGCATTGATGGGTCCATGTTACCTTGCAGAGCCACTTTATCACCGATACGTGCTTTCGCGTCTGCAATGTTGATTGTCCAGTCTAGACCAACCGCATCACAGCCCGTTGCTGCGATTTGCTCAAGCCACATGCCGCCATTCTTAGTAAACAGTGTGACTGGCACGCGACGACCGTCGTTTTCACGAATCAGACCATCTACAATCTTGTGCATGTATTGCAGTGAGAACAGATTGTAATCACGAGGCGTTAGTACGCCACCCCATGTGTCAAATACCATTACCGATTGCGCACCCGCTTTAATTTGCGCGTTTAAGTACTCGATAACGCTGTCTGCCAGCTTATCTAGAAGTAGGTGCAGAGTTTGTGGTTCCGCGTACATCATCTTCTTGATCTTGGTAAACGCTTTAGAGCTACCACCTTCGATCATATACGTCGCAAGAGTCCAAGGACTACCAGAAAAACCAATCAGCGGCACTTCACCCTTCAGGTCTTTACGGATCTGGCGTACTGCGTTCATTACGTATTGCAGTTCACCTTCAGGATCTGGCAAACCAATTTTTTCCACGTCGGCTTTGCATGTAATTGGGTTATCAAAAACAGGTCCTTCACCCGCAGCAAAACGCAAACCAAGCCCCATTGCATCTGGAATCGTTAAGATGTCCGAGAATAAGATCGCGGCATCAAGAGGAAAACGGCGTAATGGTTGAAGTGTCACTTCGGATGCTAATTCTGCATTTCGACACAAAGACATGAAATCACCCGCTTCTGCACGAGTCGCTTTGTATTCTGGTAGGTAACGACCTGCCTGGCGCATCATCCATACTGGCGTGTAATCTACCGGCTCTTTTAAAAGCGCACGCAGATAACGATCATTTTTTAATTCAGTCATTCCGTAATTCCAACTGTTAGGCTTTCTGTGAAAGGGGGTATTCTATCACTGATTTAAGTCCAATAGCTGTGTGCTTTGCAACCTGGATCAAGTTATTAACTTTTAAATCAATGCTTAATTTGCACCCAATCGGTATCAGTGTTAAAAATTTGTTCGCTAGCGAAAACTACAATTATAAACTGAGTACTTAGTACTCAGCATCTCATAACGACATCTTACTTACCCCCTCCCTCTCGGAGGGTTTTTTTTATCTATTTATCAGATAATTAGTGTCTATATCTTTCAGCGTCTGCTCGATAAGTGCTCTTGCAATCGTTCCTTTAGGCGCAACAGGCGGCATCTCGTCGATACCAAACCATTGTGCATCAGACAGCTCAGTGTAGTCTGGACTTAACTCTCCCGATTCATAGTCAGCTAAAAACCCCATCATCATACTGGATGGGAAAGCCCAAGGCTGGCTGCCAAAGTAACGAATATTTTTAACGAGAATTCCCGTTTCTTCATGAATTTCTCGAGCCACGCACTCTTCTAAGGTCTCACCGACTTCAAGAAAACCCGCAATAACCGTATACATACCATTTCGATGCCTTGGATGTTGGGCTAATAAAATCTGATTTTCTTTACGTACAGCAACGATAATACACGGAAATATTCTAGGATAATGAAGGGTGCGACATTCACCACACTGCATGGCTAACTGGTTATTATTAAGAAAGTTCCTTCCTCCGCACTGTGGACAAAAGCGCAAACTTTGCGTCATGTGCCCATATTGCACAGCTTTACTTAACAACATAAATAATGGCTCAGGAAAATGCAGGCAGTCACGCAGGGATACTAAGGGTAGATCATGCTCTAAATCGGCCAAGTTAAGCCACAAGACGGGCGAACCAGAATACTCACCAATGGGTCTTGCACTCGTTACTGGCAGTGATAACTGCTCTGCAGACCCGAAGGGCACAGCACCATCCACCAGCCAAATTTCACTTCCTGCAACAACACACCAGTATGCATTTATCGCGCGGTTAACATCACCTTTTCTTAACATTACACCATCCCTTTGCTTGAAGTTCGTTCATTTTACTGGCAATCTAATTTCATACTAGAGTTTATCGTTAAGTAAATGTGCACTCTAAATTCTAGTAAGGACAAGAGTTTGTAATAACTTTACTAACTTTGCTTTGCAAAGGATACGTTCGCCGATGGGCGATCAGATCATGAGGGCATGGTCATGCTAAGAAAATTCAAACAAACACAAGACCAGTGGGGTGGCTCAAGTGATGTCATTGATCACTGGTTAGAGACACGACAATCCCTGATTGTTGAATATTGTAAGCTTGCAGCGCTGCAACCTTGTTCGAAAACCAATGTTATTGAACTCCCATCTCCTTCCGAACTGCAGGATTTCTGTCAGCACCTCGTTGATTACATCTCCGAAGGCCACTTTAAAATTTATGACATGGTTATGGACCGTTGGAAAGCAACCGGCTTTGTCGTGACTAATGAGATCAATCAAACCTATGGTCAAATTGTTCTAACGACTGAACCATTATTGAACTTTAACGATAAGTACTCAGAAGTGACTGAAGATGATGAATTAAATGATTTCGATTCTGATATGTGTCTCATTGGGGAAATTCTTGAGACTCGCTTTGAAGTCGAGGACTATTTGATACAGCAAATCGCAGAAAGCCTGTCTATGCCACCTGGAGCTTAGTATTTGCAAACATTCAGAAATAGAGTGAGAGAAAAGACTGACGATCATCGTCGGTCTTTTTTGTTTCTAGCTTTATCGAAAATCCCACCGGAAGAACAAAGTAGTATAAAAAACTAAAAAGGCACCCGAAGGTGCCTTTTTCTTAAGCTTTTAACGATTACTCGTTATATGACTTACTCTTCAGAAGAGAAACCAGCGTTTAGAAGTGCCGCTAGGTTATCCGTTGCTTGCTCAGCAGAAGGACCATCTTGCGCTTCAGAACGTTTAGCTTGACGCTCTTGGTGGTATGCGAAACCAGTACCAGCTGGGATCAGACGACCAACAATTACGTTCTCTTTCAGACCACGTAGGTCATCACGCTTACCAGAAACCGCAGCTTCTGTTAGTACGCGAGTTGTCTCCTGGAACGATGCCGCAGAGATGAACGACTCAGTCGCTAGAGATGCTTTAGTAATACCTAGTAGTTCACGTTCGAAACGTGCAGGCTCTTTGCCTTCAGCTTCTAGGTTACGGTTAGCAATCTTAACTTGTGAGTACTCAATCTGTTCACCAGGTAGGAACTCAGAGTCACCAGAGTGAGTAATAGTACACTTACGTAGCATCTGACGAACGATAGTTTCAATGTGCTTATCGTTAATCTTAACGCCTTGTAGACGGTAAACTTCCTGTACTTCGTTAGCAATGTACTGCGTTACCGCGTGTACGCCACGTAGACGTAGGATGTCATGTGGAGACTCTGGACCATCTGCGATCACATCACCACGTTCAACTTTTTCACCTTCGAATACGTTCAACTGACGATGCTTAGGAATCATCTCTTCGTAAGCTTCACCGCTTTCACGTGTGATCACTAGGCGACGTTTACCTTTCGTCTCTTTACCAAAGCTCACAGTACCTGTGTGCTCAGCAAGGATTGCAGGCTCTTTCGGCTTACGTGCTTCAAATAGGTCAGCAACTCGTGGAAGACCACCGGTGATATCTTTGTTACCGCCAGACTTCTGAGGAATACGAGCTAGTGTTGCACCAACACCTACTGCTGCGCCATCTTCGATGTTCACAATCGCTTTACCAGGTAGGAAGTAGTGAGCTGGCATATCAGTACCAGGGATCATTACATCGTTACCTTGCTCGTCAACAAGTTTGATAGCTGGACGCATATCTTTACCTGCTGAAGGGCGAGCTGCTGGGTCAGTTACTTCGCTTGAAGATAGACCAGTTAGGTCATCAGTTTGACGAGATACTGTTACGCCGTCGATCATATCTACGAACTGGATGCGACCTGCTACCTCAGTAATGATAGGTAGTGTGTGCGCTTCCCAGTTTGCAACTGTTTCGCCAGCTTGAACTGTATCACCATCGCCTTTGCTTAGTAGCGTACCGTAAGGCAGTTTGTGCTTCTCTTTAGTACGACCAAACTCATCAACGATAGTTAACTCTGTCGCACGAGAAGTGATAACGATCTTACCGTCATCAGCCAATACAGATTTAGCGTTGTGTAGCTTGATAGAACCGTTGTTCTTAACTTGAACACTGTTCTCTGCCGCTGCTGTCGATGCCGCACCACCGATGTGGAACGTACGCATCGTTAGCTGTGTACCTGGCTCACCGATAGACTGAGCAGCAATAACACCCACTGCTTCACCTTGGTTCACTAGGTGACCACGTGCTAGGTCACGACCGTAACATTGTGCACAACAACCGAAGTCAGAATCACACGTTACTACAGAGCGCACTTTCATGCTGTCTACTGAGTTCTCTTCCATGATTTGACACCACTTCTCATCGATCAGGGTGTTACGTGGAATAAGAACGTCTTCAGTGCCAGGTTTTAGTACGTCTTCAGCAACAACACGACCAAGAGCAAGCTCAGAAAGTGCAACTTTAACATCACCACCCTCGATGTGAGGCATCATGTCGACACCTTCGTGAGTGCCACAGTCATGTTCAGTTACAACAACGTCTTGAGCAACGTCTACTAGACGACGAGTTAGGTAACCCGAGTTCGCTGTTTTCAGTGCCGTATCCGCAAGACCCTTACGAGCACCGTGCGTTGAGATAAAGTACTGAAGTACGTTTAGACCTTCTTTAAAGTTCGCTGTGATCGGCGTTTCGATGATTGAACCATCTGGACGCGCCATCAGACCACGCATACCCGCAAGCTGACGAATCTGTGCTGCAGAACCACGAGCGCCCGAGTCCGCCATCATATAGATGCTGTTGAATGACTCTTGCTGTTCCTCTTCACCGTCACGGTTAACTACCGTTTCAGATGAAAGGTTTTCCATCATTGCTTTCGCAACACGGTCGTTGGTCGATGCCCAGATATCGATAACTTTGTTGTAGCGTTCGCCCGCAGTAACAAGACCTGATTGGTACTGTTCCTGGATTTCACGTACTTCTTCTTCCGCTTCTGCGATTTCAGTGTACTTAGCTGCTGGTACAACCATATCGTCGATACCAACAGATACACCAGAAAGTGCCGCGTATGCGAAACCTGTGTACATGATTTGGTCAGCGAAGATTACTGTGTCTTTCAGACCTAGTTTACGGTACGCCTCGTTAAGTAGGTTAGAGATTTGCTTCTTACCTAGCTTTTGGTTAACGATGCTGTACGGTAGACCAGCTGGCACGATTTGCCATAGCATTGCACGACCAACAGTGGTGTCTACCATCTTGGTTTCTGTAGTGCTGTTGCCGTCTTCGTCTACAACAGTTTCTGTAATACGTACTTTAACGCGTGCGTGAAGCTCAGCTTGTTTAGTGCGGTATGCTTTCTCAGCCTCTTCTGGGCCAGAAAGGTACATGCCTTCACCTTTCACGTTGATCTTTTCACGAGTCATGTAGTACAGACCCAATACAACGTCCTGAGAAGGTACGATGATCGGATCACCTGACGCTGGCGACAGAATGTTGTTTGTCGACATCATCAGAGTACGAGCTTCAAGCTGTGCCTCTAGAGTTAGAGGTACGTGAACCGCCATTTGGTCACCATCGAAGTCCGCGTTGTACGCCGCACATACAAGTGGGTGTAGCTGAATCGCTTTACCTTCGATCAGTACTGGTTCGAACGCCTGGATACCTAGACGGTGAAGTGTCGGTGCACGGTTCAATAGTACTGGGTGTTCACGGATTACTTCGTCTAGGATATCCCAAACGACCGCTTCTTCACGCTCTACCATTTTCTTAGCTGCTTTGATTGTAGTCGCAAGACCACGAGTCTCTAGCTTGCTGTAGATGAATGGTTTGAATAGCTCAAGTGCCATCTTCTTAGGAAGACCACACTGGTGTAGACGAAGGTATGGACCTACTGTGATTACAGAACGGCCAGAGTAGTCTACACGTTTACCTAGAAGGTTCTGACGGAAACGACCTTGTTTACCCTTGATCATATCAGCAAGAGATTTCAGAGGACGCTTGTTAGAACCTGTGATCGCACGACCACGACGACCGTTATCTAGTAGCGCATCAACAGACTCTTGCAGCATACGTTTTTCGTTACGCACGATGATGTCCGGAGCAGCTAGCTCTAGAAGACGCTTCAAACGGTTGTTACGGTTGATCACACGACGGTATAGATCGTTAAGATCAGAAGTCGCAAAGCGACCGCCATCTAGAGGTACTAGAGGACGTAGATCTGGCGGAAGTACTGGAAGTACAGTTAGGATCATCCACTCTGGGTTGTTACCCGATGCGATGAACGCTTCTACCAGCTTAAGACGCTTAGTTACTTTCTTACGCTTAGTTTCAGAGTTTGTTGTCTCTAACTCTTCACGCATTTGTTCTGCTTCAGCGTGCATATCCATAGAACCTAGTAGGTCCTTGATAGCTTCCGCACCCATCTTAGCAGTGAACTCGTCGCCCCACTCTTCTAGACGATCTAGATACTCTTCTTCAGTAAGCATCTGACCTTTTTCTAGATCAGTCATACCAGGCTCTGTTACTACGTACATTTCGAAGTACAGAACGCGTTCGATATCACGTAGAGGGATATCCATTAGTAGACCGATACGAGACGGTAGCGATTTTAGGAACCAGATGTGAGCTACTGGTGAAGCCAGTTCAATGTGGCCCATACGGTCACGACGAACTTTAGTTTGTGTAACTTCTACACCACACTTCTCACAGATAACACCACGGTGCTTCAGGCGCTTGTACTTACCACAAAGACATTCGTAGTCTTTAACTGGACCAAAGATACGCGCACAGAACAGACCATCGCGTTCAGGTTTGAACGTACGATAGTTGATCGTTTCAGGTTTTTTAACTTCACCGAAAGACCATGAACGGATCATGTCTGGTGAAGATAGACCGATTTTGATTGCATCAAATTCTTCGGTCTTATGCTGTGCTTTTAGAAAGTTTAATAAGTCTTTCACAATCAGCTCCTGTAAGGAGTTAAAAGGAGCTCACTCGCTAAAGTGAGCACCTTCTTCCAAATAATCGCTTTGATTCTCTCGACTTTCATCAAGAGAGAAAAGGATTACTCTTCGTCTTCTAGCTCGATGTTGATACCTAGCGAGCGGATCTCTTTCAACAGTACGTTGAACGATTCTGGCATGCCAGGTTCCATGCTGTGGTTACCGTCTACGATGTTCTTGTACATCTTAGTACGGCCGTTAACGTCATCCGACTTAACCGTTAGCATTTCTTGTAGCGTGTAAGCAGCACCGTATGCTTCTAGTGCCCATACTTCCATCTCACCGAAACGCTGACCACCGAACTGAGCTTTACCACCTAGTGGCTGCTGAGTTACCAGGCTGTACGAACCAGTTGAACGAGCGTGCATCTTGTCATCAACAAGGTGGTTCAGTTTCAGCATGTACATGTAACCAACAGTTACAGGACGCTCAAACGCATCACCTGTGCGACCATCAAACAGTGTTAACTGACCTGATGTTGGTAGATCTGCTAGCTCAAGAAGTGCTTTGATTGACTCTTCTGGAGCGCCATCAAATACAGGAGTCGCGATTGGTAGACCGCCACGCAAGTTCTTGATCAGAGTACGTACTTCATCATCAGATAGAGAAGCAATGTCTACTTTCTGGCGAGTGTCGCCTAGATCGTAAACTTTTTGTAGGAACTCGCGGAATTTCGCTAGTTCTTGCTGCTCTTTAACCATCTGGTTGATCTTGTCACCGATACCTTTCGCTGCCAGACCTAAGTGTACTTCTAGGATCTGACCGATGTTCATACGCGAAGGTACACCCAGTGGGTTAAGTACGATGTCTACAGGCTGACCTTTCTCATCGTATGGCATGTCTTCAACAGGGTTGATCTTAGAGATTACACCCTTGTTACCGTGACGACCCGCCATCTTATCACCAGGCTGAATGCGACGTTTAACCGCTAGGTAAACCTTAACGATCTTCAGGACGCCAGGTGCTAAATCATCACCTTGAGTGATCTTACGACGCTTAGTTTCGAACTTCTTATCGAAGTCAGCTTTTAGCTCATCCCACTGCTCAGCAAGTTGCTCAAGCTGAGTTTGTAGTGCGTCATCTTCTAGCGTTAGTTCTAGCCACTTCTTACGATCAGTTGTGTCTAGTTTCGCTTCAGAGTAACCGCCTTCAATCAATACAGCTTTAACACGGTTTAGAAGGCCGCCCTCAAGAATCTGGAATTCTTCAGTTAGGTCTTTCTTCGCTTCTTTAAGCTGCATCTGTTCGATTTCAAGCGCACGCTTGTCTTTCTCTACGCCATCGCGAGTAAAGACTTGAACGTCGATGATCGTACCTGATACAGAGTTAGGTACACGTAGTGAAGTATCTTTAACGTCAGATGCTTTTTCACCGAAGATTGCACGTAGTAGCTTCTCTTCAGGCGTTAGCTGAGTTTCACCTTTAGGTGTAACTTTACCAACTAGGATGTCGCCACCCTTAACTTCAGCACCGATGTAAACGATACCTGACTCGTCTAGTTTAGACAGAGCAGACTCACCTACGTTTGGAATATCCGCTGTGATCTCTTCAGAACCAAGCTTAGTATCACGCGCCACACAAGTCAGTTCTTGGATGTGGATAGTCGTGAAACGGTCTTCTTGAACTACGCGCTCAGATACTAAGATCGAGTCTTCGAAGTTGTAACCGTTCCAAGGCATGAACGCGATACGCATGTTTTGACCAAGCGCTAGTTCACCAAGGTCTGTTGAAGGACCATCAGCAAGAACGTCACCGCGTGATACAGGCTCACCTGGCATCACACATGGGCGCTGGTTAATACATGTGTTCTGGTTAGAACGTGTGTATTTAGTCAGGTTGTAGATGTCGATACCAGCTTCACCTGGTACTAGCTCTTCTTCGTTAACTTTAACAACGATACGAGAAGCATCTACTGACTGGATTACACCACCACGTTTAGCAACTGCAGTTACACCTGAGTCAACGGCTACGTTACGTTCAATACCAGTACCAACAAGCGGTTTGTCAGCTTTCAGTGTTGGAACTGCCTGACGTTGCATGTTCGCACCCATCAATGCACGGTTCGCATCATCGTGTTCTAGGAACGGGATAAGCGATGCAGCGATAGATACAACCTGGTTTGTCGCAACGTCCATGTACTGAGCGTGCTCACGAGGGTGTAGACCAGATTCACCTTTCTGACGAGCTGTGATCAGCTCATCTGCAAAAGTACCATCTTCGTTTAGCTTAGCGTTCGCCTGTGCGATAACGAATTGGCCTTCTTCGATTGCAGATAGGTAATCTACTTCGTCTGTTACTACGCCATCTACAACGCGACGGTATGGTGTCTCTAGGAAACCGTACTCGTTACAACGCGCAAACGCAGATAGAGAGTTGATCAGACCGATGTTTGGACCTTCAGGCGTTTCGATAGGACATAGACGACCGTAGTGAGTTACGTGTACGTCACGTACTTCGAAGCCAGCACGTTCACGAGTTAGACCGCCAGGACCCAATGCAGAAATACGACGCTTGTGCGTTACTTCTGATAGCGGGTTGTTTTGGTCCATGAACTGTGAAAGCTGTGAAGAGCCAAAGAATTCTTTAACTGCCGCAGAAATTGGCTTCGCGTTGATCAAGTCTTGAGGCATGATTGCGTCAAGATCGCCTAGGCTTAGACGCTCTTTAACTGCACGCTCAACACGTACTAGACCTACACGGAACTGGTTCTCAGCCATTTCGCCTACAGAACGGATACGACGGTTGCCTAAGTGGTCGATATCGTCCACTTCGCCCTTACCGTTACGGATCGCGATCAGCTTCTTCATCACTTCGATGATATCAGTTTCATCAAGTGTGCCTTGCTCTTGAGCATCTTCACGGCCGATAGAGCTGTTGAACTTCATACGACCAACAGTCGATAGATCGTAACGCTCTTCAGAGAAGAATAGGCTTTCGAATAGAGCTTCTGCAGCTTCTTTTGTTGGCGGCTCACCTGGGCGCATCATGCGGTAGATTTCTACCAATGCAGAAATACGATCAACCGTGCTGTCGATACGTAGTGTTTCTGACATGAATGGACCGTGGTCTAGATCGTTCGTGAATAGAACTTCTAGCGCTTTGTGGCCAGCCTGAGATAGGTTCGCTAGTGCTTCCAGGCTGATTTCCTGGTTAGCGTTAACAATGATCTCGCCTGTTGCTTCATTGATGTAATCTTTTGATGCAACTTTACCTACGATGTACTCAACTGGTACTTCGATGTGATCAACACCATCTTTTTCTAGTTGGCGGATATGACGAGCTGTTACGCGACGACCTTGCTCAACGTAAACTTTACCATTTGCTTCGATGTCGAATGACGCAGTTTCACCACGTAGACGATCCGGAACCAACTCCATCAATAGAGTTTGGTCTTTCACTTCGAAGTTCACTTTCTCGAAGAAGATATCTAGGATTTCTTCTGTCGACTTACCTAGTGCTCGAAGGATGATCGATGCTGGTAGCTTACGACGGCGGTCGATACGAACGTACAAGTTATCCTTAGGATCAAACTCGAAATCAAGCCATGAACCACGGTAAGGAATAACACGTGCGTTGTATAAAACTTTACCTGAAGAGTGGGTCTTACCCTTATCGCTGTCGAAGAACACGCCTGGGCTTCGGTGCAGCTGGGATACGATAACCCTCTCGGTACCGTTGATTACGAAGGTACCATTGTCTGTCATGAGTGGAATTTCACCCATGTAGACTTCTTGTTCTTTAATGTCTTTTACAGTACCTGCTGGCGCGTCTTTATCAAAGATAACTAGGCGTAGTTTTACACGTAGTGGCTTTGAGTAAGTTACACCGCGGATTTGACATTCTTTAACGTCAAAAACTGGCTCACCAAGACGGTAGCTAACGTATTGCAGCTCAGAATTGCCGTTGTAGCTCTGAATCGGGAATACAGAACGGAAAGCGGCTTCAAGACCGTATTGACCTTCAGGATCCTGTTCGATAAATTTGTCGAACGAATCGAGCTGGATCGATAGCAGGTATGGAATGTCCAAAACTTGTGGACGAGTACCAAAGTCCTTACGGATGCGCTTTTTCTCGGTATAAGAGTAAACCATGGGGTTCCTCAGCTCGCTGATAAGTGACCCAAACTGTCCGCCCGCTCCTAGTTACTTAAGGGGGGGTAAGGGACAGTGACTAATATAGCTGTTTACTGTAGTGACATTTCATTTCGTAAGAATGAAATGTTTTTTGCATGGATATCAGGCGCTTAAACAGCGGGAAAATTCGCCTATACCCTACAGCGCAAAAAGGCCGGTGGTTAAAAAACCACCAGCCAATTAGCCGTTAGGCTAAGAAACTATGCAATAATTACTTAACAGCAACAGTTGCACCAGCTTCTTCTAGCTGAGCTTTAAGAGCTTCAGCTTCTGCTTTCTCAACACCTTCTTTAAGAGGTGCTGGAGCGCCGTCTACTAGAGCTTTAGCTTCTTTAAGACCTAGGCCAGTTGCGCCACGTACTGCTTTGATTACAGCAACTTTGTTACCGCCAGCAGCTTCTAGGATTACGTCGAATTCAGTTTGCTCAGCAGCAGCTTCGCCTGCAGCAGCGCCGCCAGCTACAACAGCAGCAGCAGCAGAAACACCGAATTTCTCTTCCATTGCTTCGATTAGTTCAACAACTTGCATTACAGACATTTCTGCAACTGCGTCTAGGATTTGCTCGTTAGTAATAGACATAACAATTCTCTTTTAAGTCAACAATAAGTTTATTAAGCAACCAGTAAAAAGCAAGGCTTATGCCGCTGCTTCTTGTTTTTGATCGCGGATAGCTGCGATAGTACGCGCCAGCTTGCCAGCCGAAGCTTCTTTCATGCACATCATTAGGCGTGCAATTGCTTCGTCGTAAGTTGGTAGTGTTGCTAGTACTTCAGCGTCAGTTAAAGCGCCTTCAAATGCAGCAGCTTTGATCTCGAAATCTTTGTTCTCTTTAGCGAAGTCTTTGAAAAGACGCGCTGCAGCACCTGGGTGCTCATTAGAGAATGCGATTAGAGTAGGACCAGTGAAAGTGTCAGTTAGACACTCGTACTCAGTACCTTCAACCGCACGACGAGCAAGAGTGTTACGAACAACTCTCATGTAAACGCCAGCTTCACGAGCCTGTTTACGTAGAGAAGTCATCGCGCCAACTTGAACGCCACGAGAATCAGCTACAACTGCAGAAAGTGCACCACTGGCAGCTTCGTTGACTTCAGCAACAATTGCTTTTTTGTCTTGAAGGTTTAAAGCCATCTTGGATTTACTCCTGGTTGTCGTTACACCACTCACTATCATCACGACAGTGAGAGCTATTGAGGTGCTTCCCCAGAAGAAAGTTAACTATATTACATAGAGCTTTCTGTCAGTTCGGGCACCATCTACGTAGGATAATTAAGTTTGCTTTTACACAAACACCTACGGTCTTGGACGGAGACTGGGTCTTAATTCATTTCGAACTAGGAGACAGTTCAAAGAACCAAAGTTCAGCCCCAACCACAAATATTAGGCGCAAAATTATACACTAATTTTGCGCCTAAGCAAATAAATTATGCTTGAGTGTTCAGGCTAGCCTGATCAACAGCAACACCAGCACCCATAGTAGTAGAGATGCTTACTTTCTTCAGGAAAGTACCTTTCGCTGAAGATGGCTTAGCTTTCTTCAGAGCAACTAGAAGTGCTTCTAGGTTCTCTTTGATCTGCTCAGCAGAGAAGTTTGCTTTACCGATAGTAGTGTGGATGATGCCGTTTTTGTCGTTACGGTAACGAACCTGACCAGCTTTAGCGTTTTTAACTGCTTCAGCAACGTTAGGAGTTACAGTACCAACTTTAGGGTTTGGCATAAGACCGCGAGGACCTAGGATAGTACCTAGTTGACCTACAACGCGCATTGCATCTGGAGAAGCAACAACTACGTCAAAGTTCATTTCGCCTTTCTTAACTTGCTCAGCAAGATCTTCCATACCTACGATGTCTGCGCCAGCTTCTTTAGCTGCTTCAGCGTTAGCACCTTGAGTGAACACTGCAACGCGGATTTCGCGGCCAGTACCGTGAGGTAGTACAGTTGCACCACGTACGTTCTGGTCAGATTTACGAGCATCAATGCCTAGGTTAACAGCAACGTCTACAGACTCAACGAATTTAGCAGTCGCTAGTTCTTGAAGAAGAGCAACAGCTTCGTTGATTTCGTATTCTTTAGTTACGTCAACTTTTTCGCGGATTACGCGCATGCGCTTAGTTAGTTTTGCCATCTTATTAACCCTCTACCACTAGGCCCATTGAACGAGCAGTACCAGCGATAGAACGCTTCATCGCTTCGATGTCAGCACCAGTCATATCAGCAGCTTTAGTTTCTGCGATTTCTTGGATTTGAGCGTCAGTTACAGTACCAACTTTTTCAGTGTTTGGACGACCTGAACCAGACTTAACGCCAGCAGCTTTCTTAAGAAGAACAGCAGCAGGTGGAGTCTTAGTTACGAACGTGAAAGAACGGTCGCTGTATACTGTGATAACTACTGGAGTTGGTAGACCTTTCTCAATAGATTCTGTTTTTGCGTTGAACGCTTTACAGAATTCCATGATGTTCACACCGTGTTGACCTAGTGCAGGACCTACTGGTGGACTAGGGTTAGCCATACCAGCAGCAACTTGTAGCTTGATGTAAGCTTCAACTTTCTTAGCCATGATAATTCCTAAGTTTGGGTACAAACGCTAATCGCGGATCAGCTCCCCGTTTGTGTAAGAAACTTTTTACTTCACTTGAAGTAAAAAGGCGCGAAATTATAGTCATAATCCGCGCCTTATACAACCCTAAAAAGGTGATTTTTTATACTCTTTAACGAAGAGTCTTAGTCCAGCTTTTCAACCTGACCAAATTCAAGCTCAACTGGTGTCGCACGACCAAAGATCGATACAGACACTTTCAGGCGGCTCTTCTCGTAATCCACTTCTTCAACAGTACCGTTGAAGTCAGCAAATGGACCTTCGTTAACACGTACCACTTCACCCGCTTCGTACATTGTACGCGGACGAGGCGCTTCACTCGCTTTCTCAAGACGATTAAGAATCGCGTCAGCCTCTTTATCCGTGATAGGTGCCGGACGGTCTGAGGTACCACCAATGAAGCCCATGACACGCGGCACACTGCGTACTAGGTGCCATGATTCATCGTTCATAATCATCTGAACAAGGACGTAACCTGGGAAGAACTTACGCTCAGATTTGCGACGCTGACCCGCGCGCATTTCCACTACTTCTTCAGTAGGAACCAGTACTTCACCGAATAGCTCTTCCATGCCGTGCATTTTGATATGCTCGCGCAGAGATTGAGCTACACGACCTTCAAATCCAGAGAAGGCTTGAACCACATACCAGCGTTTTTTTGGAGCTTCACTCATGAATAAAAACCCTCTATACCCCAGTTGCTAGAGCTACTAGACGAACCATAATTCCGTCAATACCCCATAGCACTAGAGCCATTACAATACTTACAGCTAAAACGATCAGTGTTGTTTGCATGGTTTCTTGGCGAGTAGGCCAAACAACTTTACGTACTTCCATACGAGATTCTTTTGCAAAACTGATCGCTGCTTTACCTTTAGTCGTTGTTGCTGCAACGCCTAAGGCAGCTGCAATAAGAACAACAACGCCTGCAGCACGAACCACTACAGACATTTCACCATACAGGTAATTACCCACAACAGCGGCAGCTGCCAATACGAAAGCGGCTACCCACTTAAACGTATCTGCTGCGTTTGAGCTATCAGGAGTTTCAGCATTATTTGCTTTCATAAAACCAACCTGTTACAAGTCTTAATATAGACGACAACAACCCCGCTGTTGCAGGGCAAACTCCATATCGCTGAAAAAATCAGCGTACTCTTCTTAAGATTAAGCCTCTTTGCTTAATCTTGCTCTGCGCCCAACCCACTTCTGAACAAGAAAACAGCAAAAATAATGTTGAGTGCAGAAAAAGGGCATCAAATGATGCCCTTTTTGCTACTGGTTCGTCAAATCTAATTCAAGATTTTCCGAAAGCATCGCTAATTCGCTATGAATTAGTCGAAGATCTTAGCAACAACACCAGCACCTACTGTACGGCCACCTTCACGAATCGCGAAACGTAGACCTTCGTCCATTGCGATTGGTGCGATTAGCTCTACAGTCATCTGTACGTTGTCGCCTGGCAT
>NZ_JAWOWA010000034.1:0-32767 GCF_033340195.1 Vibrio sp. 1457 | reverse complement strand
GAAACCTATAAACAGGTTTCCGATTGTCTCTCATCAGAAGGATCGGTCAACTGATCCTTATCTGATCTACATTGCGCACTGTGCGAGGCTTTGAAATGAACTGTAAGCGACTTAGTAGTAATCGCGGATCAGAACTTCTGCGATTTGCACCGCGTTAGTTGCCGCGCCTTTACGCACGTTATCAGCAACAACCCACAGGTTTACGCCGCTATGATGGCTGATATCGTTACGGATACGACCAACCATTACATGGTCCTTACCGCCCGCATCGCGAACTTGTGTAGGGAAGTCTTCACCGTGGAACACTTCGATACCGTCAGTTTGCTCAAGCAAGTTAACGACTTCTTGTGCATCGATAGGTGAACGAGTCTCAATGTGAAGTGCTTCTGCGTGACCGTAGAATACAGGAACACGTACACACGTTGGATTGACTGTGATTGATGGATCGTTAAAGATCTTCTGTGTTTCCCACACCATTTTCATTTCTTCTTTGGTGTAGCCGTTTTCCATCATTTGATCGATTTGTGGAATACAGTTAAACGCGATCTGTTGAGAGAATTGCTTCTTGTCTGCAGGCAGACCGTTTAGCAGCTTCGCCGTTTGACCTGCTAGCTCATCGATACCCGCTTTGCCTGCACCAGATACCGATTGGTAAGTTGATACGTTAATACGCTCAATGCCCACCGCATCGTGAATTGGTTTTAGTGCAACCAACATTTGGATGGTTGAACAGTTCGGGTTCGCAATGATGTTACGGTTACGAAACTCTGCAATCGCTTCTGGGTTTACTTCTGGCACAACAAGAGGAATGTCGTACTCGTAACGGAAGTGTGATGTATTGTCGATAACAATCACGCCTTCATCAGCGGCAATTGGAGCCCACTTGGCTGATAGCTCACCACCAGCAGAAAACAGTGCGATATGCGCTTGAGACCAATCGAACTCTTCTACGTTTTGAACGCGTACCGTTTTACCATTGAAGCGATAAGTCTTGCCTTCGCTGCGCTCACTCGCGAGTAGGAAGATTTCGCCTACTGGGAATTTGCGCTCTTGAAGCACATCCAAAATTGTTTCACCGACCGCACCGGTCGCACCTAAAATGGCAACATTATATTGCTGGCTCATTGACTTACCTCAATCTGAAAACCTAGTTCTGCTAATGGAGCAAGGTTACATGTTTTGTTACCCACTAGCGTGACAGCGCTGTATTCACGGCGATCCCAGTAGTTTTTACGCATCAGGTCAAAAGAGCCTGGCTTACTGATTTCGCGGCGGAAAAGAGCGTCATCTCTACGCACATCATAGATTAACTGCGTGATGTTATGCAGTGTTGCTTCGTCCCAAGCTCTGTCCAATACCATAGTAGGAACAGGCGCGGTTGGCAGTAAATCGCTGGCATGCGCACGTAATTCGTTATTTAAGAACTCACAGTAGCTGTTGAAAATCATCGTTGTACCGCGAGCTTTCCCTTCCAAGCCGTAGCCTGCAACGTGAGGGGTTGCGAATGCTAGCAGAGGCAGAAGCTCCATATCAACCTCTGGTTCAAATTCAAATACGTCGAGTGCCGCTGTAAAGCCATCATTTTTCAAAAGACGTTGCTTCAAAGCAGCGTTGTCAACGATGGGACCTCGAGCCGCGTTAATCAAAATTTGATCGCTGCGGAGACCATTTAATACCTTCTCATCAATCAAATGATGCGTTGGGTATGGGCCATCTTTGGTGATTGGCGTATGTAGTGTAATGATGTCTGAGCTTTCAATCAGTTCTGTCAACGGAGTAAAGCTACGAGGATCACCAGCCTCTTGTTTGAATGGGTCATTGATGAGAACTTTAATACCCATGCCTTTCAAACATTTCTCTAGGTAGCTACCTACTTGGCCTGCACCAATAATACCTACCGTCTTGTCAAATACCGAGAAACCTTGTTGCTGAGCGAGCACCATCATCACGCTGAACGCGTATTCCGCCACACCCACTTTGTTACACCCTGGCGCCGCAGTGAAGAAAATGCCTTTCTCTTTTAAGAGTGCTTGGTCAACATGATCCATGCCTGCCGTGGCCGTACCAACAAACTTCAGCTTGTTTGCTTTGCTGATCAGGTCAGCATTCACTTTGGTGACTGAGCGAATCATTAGGGCATCAACATCCACTAAATCATCGGCGGTCAGTGTACGACCTGGTTTTAGAATTACGTTACCGAGTTGGCTGAATAGTTCTTCAGCATACGGCATATTTTCATCAACAATAATTTTCATAGCGCCAGCGTTCTAACATCCATTTGTAAGAGTTCGTTTATTCGCAAGATGCGAAACTAAAGCGATTGTGCCCTTTTCCCGAAAAATCTCAAGATATAACACCAATAAACCTCAAGGAGGTAACTCCTATAGAATCGATTGACGGGAAGCCTAGAGAAAAGCAGAAACAGAGAAAAGAAAAAGCCCGGCTAAATAGCCGGGCAAAGTTCCAGAACAAAAGGATCCTATCCCGCTCTCCATGGGATAGAGTCTGCGTCTGTTCGATCAGTGTGACTGATCAAGCTCTGGAAACTGGATTGTTGGCGTTTACAGTACTCTCGCAAGGCGCCAACAAATTCAGTTAACCTTGGTACTTTTTAATAACCAAAGTTGCGTTTGTGCCGCCAAAGCCAAAGCTGTTTGACATTACGGTCGTTAGCTCTGCATCACGTGCTTCTGTCACGATGTCCAGACCTTGTGCTGCTTCGTCCAAGTTTGAAATATTGATGCTTGGAGCAATGAAGTTTTTGTTTAGCATAAGTGTTGAGTAAATTGCTTCGTGCACGCCCGCTGCGCCGAGTGCGTGGCCAGTCATTGCTTTTGTTGCAGAGATTGCAGGGCTGTTCTCACCAAACAATTGTTGGATAGCACCAAGCTCTTTCACGTCACCAACTGGTGTCGATGTGCCGTGCGTGTTGATGTAATCCACACCATCAACGTCTTGCATCGCCATCTTCATACAACGAATTGCGCCTTCACCTGATGGCGCTACCATGTCGTAGCCATCTGATGTCGCACCGTAACCTACGATTTCACCGTAGATTTTCGCACCACGTGCCAGTGCGTGCTCTAGTTCTTCAATAACCAGCATGCCGCCGCCGCCCGAGATAACAAAACCGTCACGGTCTGCATCGTATGTACGAGATGCTTTGTCTGGCGTGTCATTGTATTTGGTTGACAGTGCGCCCATCGCATCAAACATCATAGTTTGAGACCAATCTAGCTCTTCGCCGCCACCAGCAAAAACAATATCTTGTTTGCCTAGTTGAATAAGCTCCATAGCATGGCCGATACAGTGTGCAGATGTTGCACATGCAGAGCTCATTGAGTAGTTCACGCCACGAATCTTAAATGGCGTAGCAAGACAAGCAGAAACAGTAGAAGACATAGTACGAGGAACCATGTAAGGACCAACTCGCTTTACGCCTTTGGCGCGCATCGTGTCTGTCGCTACCGTTTGATTGTATGCAGAAGCACCGCCAGAACCTGCAACGATACCGGTACGATCGTTTGAAACCTGCTCTTCTGTAAGACCAGCGTCTGCGATTGCCTGCTCCATTGATAGGTATGCATAAGCAGCCGCATCACCCATAAAGCGCATCTGCTTACGGTCGATGTGTTCCGCCGGGTTGATTTTTAGGTCACCCCATACTTGCGAACGAAGACCGTGTTCTTTGAACTGCTCAGATGCAGTGATGCCAGATTTGCCCGCTTTAAGAGACGCTAGAACTTCTTCGACGTTGTTACCGATACTTGAAACAATACCCATACCGGTGATTACGACTCGTTTCATTATGACATTCCTATAATTCAAAAATCCGCTAGATGATAACTAAGATAGTCAACAAAAGTGGTCAGCTTTCCCATAAATTCGTACAATCGCCCCATTCTTACCGCGCCAAATCACAAATTTGCACCATTATGACTTCAATAAAAAACGCAGAACTTGGTTGGAACGAAGCTGGTACTCCGGTTTCAGACCAATTTGATGATGTTTACTTCTCTAACGTAAACGGTCTTGAAGAGACACGCTACGTTTTCTTAAAACAAAATCATCTCCCAGAAAGATGGCAGGAATTTGACCAAAGACGTTTTGTCATTGGTGAAACCGGATTTGGCACGGGATTAAACTTCTTAGCAGTATGCCAGTGGTTTAGTGAGTTTCGTCGTCAGCATCCGGACGCAACATTGAAAGAGCTGCATTTTATTAGCTTTGAAAAATACCCATTAAGCAAAGCCGATTTAAAGAAGGCGCATGAAGCTTGGCCTGAGCTAGCTGAATACGCGGAAAAGTTACAAAAGCACTACCCTGCCGCTGTGCCGGAGTGTCATCGCATTGTTTTAGAAGACGGCGCAATCACACTCGACCTTTGGTTTGGTGACATTAAAGACTGCATGCCGCAAGTCCCATACAACGAACAAGGTTTGATTGATGCTTGGTTCTTAGATGGATTCGCGCCAAGCAAAAACCCAGAGATGTGGAACCAAGGCCTGTTCAACAACATGGCAAAGCTAGCCAAGCAAGATTGTACAGTTGCCACGTTTACCGCAGCAGGCTTTGTACGTCGTGGTTTGAACGAAGCTGGCTTTACAATGAAAAAGGTGAAAGGTTTCGGCACTAAGCGAGAAATGATCGCCGGCTCTATGGAGCAAGGTGAAAAGCAGTCGAACCATCTCCCTTGGTTCAATCGCACAGCATCTAGCAATCTTGATTCGATTGCCATCATTGGTGGTGGTATAGCCAGCGCGGCGTTAGCGAAAACGTTAGTTCGTCGTGGCCAAAACGTCACCCTTTACTGTAAAGACAAACAACCAGCCAAAGGAGCGTCGGGTAATCGTCAAGGGGCCGTGTATCCATTGTTGAACGGTCCCCATACTGGCGTTTCGCGTGTGTTTGCTCCTGCATTTTTGTTCGCACGTCAGTTTGTTGAACAAGCAGCACAAGAGATCGATTTTGATCATGACTGGTGTGGCGTAACTCAGTTGATGTGGGATGACAAATCCACAGACAAACTGGAGAAAATGCTTGCGGGTAACTTCACTCCAGAGCTCATTCAAAAGCTGTCCGCCGAGGAAACTGCGAACACTATCGGGTTACCTATTGATATGGCGTCTGTGCACTACCCAATGGGAGGGTGGCTGTGCCCTGCCGAGTTAACTCGCGGGTTAATTAAACAATTGGAGAAGACGTCGTTACTCTCAACGAAGTTTGAACATCTTGTTGAGGCATTAGATTGGGATGAAAAGCGTCAGCTCTGGCTACTAACGGCGAGTGGTCAAACATTTGAGCACTCAACGGTTGTAATTGCGAACGGCCATGAGTTCCAGACATTGAGTCAAACCGCTTCCCTACCAATGGGACAAGTGAAAGGACAAGTCAGTCATGCGCCAGCAACCGAAACGCTGAGTCAGCTGAAAACGGTGTTGTGTTACGACGGTTACATGACACCTGTTAACCCAAGTAATCAACACTTGTGTATCGGTGCAAGCTACGACCGCAGTCACCTTGACTACGAATTTGATGAAAACGCCCAAAAAGATAATGCGGAAAAGCTAGTGAAATGTGTACCGAATCAAACATGGGCAAAAGAGGTAGATATCACTGATAATCAATCTCGCCAAGGTATTCGTTGTGTTAGCCGAGATCACTTACCATTTGTCGGGAATGTGGGTGACTTTGAGACGATCAAAACGCAATACGCCAACTTACAAAATCAAAAAGCAGAAGAGGTAGAAACCATTCATCAGTACCCTAACCTATTCTGCTTCTTAGGTTTAGGATCTCGTGGACTGAGCTCTGCACCATTATTAGCTGAAGTGTTGGCCTCCCAGATCTGTGGGGACCCGCTGCCATTACCGGTTGATGTATTGACCGAACTTCACCCAAGTCGAATGTGGGTTCGTAAACTAAGAAAAGGCAAAGCCATTACCGAGCTGTAAGAGTATTCTCTCGTTTTAATTCCCGACACAGATACGTGATACGTGTCGGGAATCGCTAACTCACTAAGTTGCTCGTACTGAGATTACTTCAGCAGTGCAACTGCCTGTTTCACTTGCTCTGCCACTTCTGGGTTTACAACCTTACCCGATTCCACGTCAAAATTTTCGTAGAAGCTCGGCACAGATAACGATGCCTTTACATCCGCGCCAAAAAATTGAGCAGAACCTGTCGCCGCCGCAAGAACACTTTGTGCACCACCGGGACCTGGGGAAGTTGCTAAATAAACGACAGGTTTGTTTTGAAATACATTACGCTCAATGCGCGTCGCCCAATCGAACAAGTTTTTATAGGCCGCTGGGTACGAACCGTTATGCTCTGCGAAGGAAACAACGAGAGCGTCAGCCTCCGCCAAGTCACGTAAAAACGCGACAGCCCCTTCAGCTTGACCTATTTCTTTCTCTTTGTCCTCGCTAAACATTGGCGCTTGATAATCGTTTAAGTCTAGAACATTCACTTGAGCGCCTTCGACTTGATTTGCTGCGTATGTAGCAAGTAGTTTGTTGATTGAGGTAGAGCTGGTAGATGCACCAAATGCGACAATTTTCATGGTTGTAATCCTTTGTTCACGTTTTATGCTGATCAGAATAAAAGTTGAACAGTTTCGCTACAACCACAAAAATTTTATGGAGAGGTTCGAATTTTTCGAAGTAGTAAATGACTAGGATTAAATGAAGGGAGAACGCTGCTTAGGGATTAAGCCTGAGCCTGGAGCTCTTGCCACAAATCACTGACAATTACGCGATCGGCCGGGCTTAACTCGGTACGCGCATTTTCTAAGCTGCTCTCAATGCGTGACTTCAGCTCAGTAATATCGCTAATCCCTTCTTCTTCACAAGACGCCGCGGATAAAGAGATGTGACCACGTAAATAACCACCAGCAAACAATTCATCGTCAGATGCTGTTTCAATTCGAGCATCAATCAGTTCCAGTAGTTTTTCTTCAAATTCAATAATCATGGTGTATCTCTGAGGTTATTAGTGGTTATTTAACGCAAAAGTCCGACGCTTCCAGTGGCTTAGTTTGATAAAATGCGCGCAGGGCATCAGAAAGCATTTTCACTCGCAAAGGCAAGCCAACGTCCAAAATACCTAGCACTTCTTTATGCACTTTTTTCATAAAGCCGAGCCTATCTGGTTCAAAATCGCCGTGTAGATTGTCACAACTCACCGTAAAAGGGAAGCCAGCGCTTTGTGCCAGAATCCATTCATAAGCTTGAGGTCGCACTTCAACTTTCTCAAACTCCGCTTGAACTTCTGCTGTTCGCCCATCGGGTTCATACCAATAACCAAAATCTTCCAGCAAACGACGCTCTGGACCAGCCACACACCAATGCGAAATCTCGTGTAAAGCAGAGGCGTAAAAACCCCGAGCAAAAATAATCCGATGATGAGGGTGTTCATCATCAGCAGGAAGATAAATAGGCTCATCACCACCTAACTCTAATTTCGTATTAAATTGTTCTAAAAAGGTGTCATTAAAAATGGTGATTAAGTCTTGGTATTCGTGGGTCATCGTCGAGTTTGTACTTCAGTTTGACATGCGCTGCATATTGTCGCTGTTTTTAGCTATGAGGTAAAGGCAACCCCACATTTTTGGTTATTAGTTGAATTTATCTGAAGGTCGCTTTCTCCATACAATTTCTCATTCGTCAGCGTACTTATTTACCACTACACTCTCGCCTTATTTTGATGCCGTTCAAACCGCTATTTTTAAGCCGTTTGATTACAAGCATGTTGCTGGTTTTAATCACTTTTTAAGAGAGATAGAACCGTTTGTAAGTGTTGTTACTTCGCCTACGCTGATTCTCGTAGAACGTAGTGACTTTTTACGTTGAGTGTTTCCCTATGTTGCTAAGTGTGTTGTATATCATTGGTATCACGGCTGAAGCCATGACAGGTGCGTTAAGTGCTGGTAGAAGAAAGATGGACTGGTTTGGTGTTATGTTGGTGGCCAGCGCAACGGCCATTGGTGGTGGCACCGTACGTGACATTCTATTAGGCCACTACCCTCTTGGTTGGGTAAAAAACCCAGAGTTCCTTGCAATTACGTGTGTTGCAGGTGTGCTAACAACAGGTTTAGCGAAATGGGTGATTAAGCTGAAAGGTCTGTTCATTCGCCTCGATGCATTAGGTTTAATCGTGTTTAGTATCATCGGAACAAAAATTGCGATGGGCATGGGCTTGCACCCTGGTATTTGTATGGTTTCAGCGTTAGTAACGGGTGTATTCGGTGGGCTACTTCGTGACTTAATCTGTCGCCAAACACCATTGGTACTGCATGAAGAGCTTTACGCTTCTGTCGCTCTTATCGCATCAGGAATGTACTTAGCGCTATTAGAATTCAATGTTCCCGATGTCACTGCCACGATCATTACACTGGTTACTGGTTACATGCTGCGTATGGCTGCAGTGCGCTTTAAGTGGCGTCTGCCTTCTTTCCATTTGGAAACCGAAGGCTCGATTCATTAAGCAAAAACTACTTAAACAAAAAAGTTTGCCTGATAAAATTGTGCCACCCGCGATTCAGTGAGTGGCATAATTTTATATTCAGTCATCCTGAACAGCGACGAAGGAGCATGATTCAGGATCTATTATCCGAGCACTCTGTTGTCAGAGATGTTTCTTTCTCTTTTCATCGTGCTGAAATTAGATTCCTAGTCTCGCTATAGCTCGCTGGAATGACACAAAGCTCTTAAATCTTTGGAGTCTCGGTTTGTACGCCATGGTTTTGACCACGGTGGCGTAGTAAATGATCCATCACCACAATTGCCAGCATCGCTTCTGCGATAGGCACAGCACGAATACCCACACATGGGTCATGACGACCTTTGGTGATCAACTGAGTTGGTTCACCTTCTTTTGTGATGGTCTCACCCGGCACAGTGATACTTGATGTTGGCTTAAGCGCAATGTTAGCGACAATGTCTTGACCAGTCGAGATACCGCCAAGAATGCCACCCGCATGATTACTACCAAAACCTTCAGGAGCAAGCGTATCACGGTGTTGACTGCCTTTTTGGTTTACCACCTCGAAACCGTCTCCGATTTCCACGCCTTTCACCGCGTTTATGCTCATTAGTGCGTGCGCGATGTCTGCATCCAAACGGTCAAATACGGGTTCCCCAAGACCAACAGGCACGTTAGTTGCCACAACCTGGATTTTTGCGCCAATAGAGTCGCCTTCTTTTTTCAGGTCACGGATAAGTTGGTCAAATGCTTCTACTTTGTCAGCATCAGGGCAGAAGAATGCATTGTTCTCGATTTCGTTCCAATCTACCTTGTCGATAGATACATCACCCATTTGTGACAAGTAAGCACGAATCTCAACACCAAACTCATCTTTTAAGTATTTCTTCGCGATTGCACCAGCAGCCACACGCATTGCGGTTTCACGAGCTGAAGAACGGCCGCCACCGCGATAGTCGCGGACGCCATATTTTTGGTGGTAAGTGTAATCAGCATGACCCGGTCTGAACTTATCTTTGATGTCAGAGTAGTCTTTTGAGCGCTGATCGGTGTTTTCAATTAGCAAACCGATCGATGTGCCCGTGGTTTTGCCTTCAAAAACGCCAGAAAGAATTTTAACTTCATCCGGTTCACGACGTTGTGTGGTGTAACGTGATGTGCCTGGACGACGGCGGTCGAGATCGATTTGTAGATCTGCTTCTGTAATTTCCAACCCCGGAGGACATCCGTCTACGATACATCCCAGTGCGATACCGTGACTTTCCCCGAATGTCGTCACTCGGAAATGTTGTCCGATACTGTTTCCTGCCATTACTTCCTCAAGTTTTTTATCGCCACGCTCTCTCAAAACAGAGCATAGCTGCTTTCCAATTCTTCGTGGATTCATAGTGGCTTTATTACGTTTTGATGTAAAGAGTTAATATCGGCGAGGTATGCATAAAAAAACACCGAGCATAAAGCTCGGTGTTTTGATGTTTAGTGCAAGACTCTATTAGTCTTTGTACAGTTTAAACTCTTCTGCACACTCAACCAGCTGGTCACGCGTTAGCATAAATACGCCATGACCGCCGTTCTCGAACTCAATCCAAGTAAATGGAATCTCTGGGTACTGTTCCATCATATGAATCATTGAGTTTCCGACTTCACAAATAAGAATGCCGTTATCTGTTAGATAATCTGGCGCGTTAGCAAGAATACGACGCACTAGTTTTAGACCATCTGTACCCGCAGCTAGCCCAAGCTCAGGCTCATGCGTGAACTCATCTGGCAGGCTGTTCATGTCTTCTTCATCCACATATGGTGGGTTGGACACGATTAGATTGTATTTCTCTTTTGGAAGATCACGGAACAAATCAGAGCGAATTGGGAACACTTGCTGCTCCATGCCGTGATCTTGTACGTTTTGCTCAGCCACTTGTAGAGCATCTGTAGAGATGTCGATAGCATCCACTTCTGCTTCAGGGAAAGCGTGCGCACAAGCAATCGCGATACAACCAGAACCCGTACATAGGTCCATGATGCGCGTAGGCTCTTCCACCAACCAAGGTTGGAATTCCGCTTGAATCAATTCGCCGATAGGAGAACGTGGCACAAGTACACGCTCATCAACGAAGAACTCAAGACCGCAGAACCATGCTTTGTTTGTTAGGTATGCTGTTGGCGTACGCTCGTTGATGCGTTTTACTACGCGCTCAACAATACGCAGACGCTCGCTTGTCGTTAGGCGAGAGTTCAATACGTGCGGAGGCACATCAATCGGCAAGTATAAGGTTGGCAGGATAAGCTGAACAGCTTCATCCCACGCATTATCAGTACCATGACCGTAAAACAGGTTCGCTGCATTAAAGCGGCTTACCGTCCAACGAATCATATCTTGAAGGGTATGCAGTTCCGATACCGCTTCTTCTACAAAAATCTTATCCAAAATTGCCTCCGAAAAGCGCTACAATACTGCCAATAAAGTTTATTAATGAAATTGTTTACCTAATGAGCAAAAAAGACACCGAGAACGATGACGATTTCGCCTTGTTTCAGGAAGCAGTACAGGGCGTAAAAAAGTTGCGACAGGATACCATAATCCAGCAACCAAAAAAAAATACTAAGCAAAAAGAAATCAAGCGCTCCAACCGTGAAGCGAGTGACTCTGAATTTTACTTTTCAGACGAGTTTGTCCCTCTATTAAACGATGAAGGTCCAACTCGTTATGCACGTGACGACGTCTCCACTTATGAAGTCAAACGTCTACGTCGTGGCGTGTATGTACCGGACGTGTTCCTCGATATGCACGGCATGACACAGCAAGAAGCAAAACGCGAGCTTGGTGCGATGATAGCCTATTGCATCAAAAACGAGATTCATTGTGCGTGTGTGCAACATGGTATTGGGAAACACATCCTGAAACAGAAAGCCCCACTTTGGTTAGCACAGCATCCTGACGTTATGGCTTTTCACCAAGCGCCACTAGAATTTGGTGGTGATGGTGCGTTGTTAGTGTTGCTTTCAATTCCTGAAAAGTAACAAGCTTGCTGTAGACACGACGAAACGAAAAGGCAGGGATCTCCTGCCTTTCTTATTCGGTCTCTAATTTGCAAACGCTTATTTTGGTTTAGACACTTATGGCGTAATATGCCATAGCACTTCACCATTTTGTGTTTGTAAATCATATTCAATGCACACTAGGCCTGATGTAGGAAACATCGGAGGTGTCATGTCTTTTACAAACTCTGAAGTCAGATAACCGACCAAAGGCAAATGCGATACGAACAAAAGCGAGTCCAATTGTTCGACTTCGATTAACGCACTTGCGAAATCGAAGACATGCTCGGACTGGCCATAAGGTGTAATATCTTCACAAGTTTCAATGCTTTTTGCAGAGAAATACGCACTGATCTCTTGCCAAGTTTGTTGAGCTCTAATGTACGGACTCACCAACACTTTATCGAATTGCGCAAAACCCTGTTCTTTACAGGCTCTAGCAACCGCTTCTGATTCGACTCTGCCTCTTGGGGTCAATTGTCGTGCTGCGTCTGAATCTGCAAAATGCTCGGCTTCACCGTGACGCATGATGAATATTTTCATGTTATTTCCTAGGGATAGCTAACGCTACCAAAAGGTTGACTGCTATCTTTATTAGATAGACGGGGCTAACTTTAACAATGACGAAACAAAAATACTGATATAATTATCTGTTCATTATACCAATTCGCTTGTTAAAGATAGCGACTTTCTTAACAATCTATTAAAAGAATGTACTCAGTTCATCACACTATTTAACTGTGCAATGAGTTCAGAGCATTCACTCAAACAGTTCTTCCCCATACGCAAACGCGATGGGCCTGTGCAGAAGTCTACGAATAACAAAAATACGGCAAGCAGTATTTGTCGAAACGCAAACTTTGCGCCCCCCGCGAGGGGAGCCTAAATTACTGTAATGCGAAATCTGGAGACGCATCGTGCATCTAAGTCCTAACGATTCAAATCAATACCGCTACATTACCTTGAGCAATGAACTGCGTGTACTGCTGATTCATTCCGATACAGCTCAACAGTCGGCAGCTGCTCTGGCAGTGAACGTTGGACACTTCGACGACCCAAACGATCGCCAAGGTCTGGCACACTATTTAGAACACATGCTTTTTTTGGGTACGGAAAAATACCCTAAAGTGGGCGAGTTTCAAAGCTATATTAGCCAACACGGTGGAACAAACAACGCTTGGACTGGTACAGAGCACACTTGTTTCTTTTTCAATATTGCTCCAAATGCCTTTGAAAGTGCCTTAGATCGATTTAGCCAATTTTTTACCGCACCTTTGTTTAACGAAGAAGCATTAGACAAAGAACGCCAGGCTGTCGACTCCGAATACAAGCTCAAACTCAATGATGATTCTCGTCGCCTGTATCAAGTTAACAAAGAAGTCATCAATCCAGAGCACCCGTTTTCAAAATTCTCTGTCGGAAACTTAGATACTCTTGGCGACCGAGATGGTAAATCCATCCGCGACGAAATTGTAGAGTTTCACCACTCTCAGTATTCCGCCGATTTGATGACACTGACTCTATTTGGGCCACAGCCGCTCGATGAACAGCAAGCTTGGGTAGAAACCATGTTTGCCGACATCCCAAATCACCATCTTCGTGGAAAATCGATTGATGTACCGATCGGCACTGAGGAAAGCACGGGCATTTTGGTTCAAGTCGAGCCGCTCAAAGAGTTCCGTAAACTGATTCTCACATTCCCCATGCCGGGAATGGATGCGCATTATAGCGTGAAGCCACTCTCCTACTTTGCTCACCTGTTGGGTTATGAAGGAGAAGGCAGTTTGATGCTTCAACTCAAAGAAAAAGGCTGGATTACCTCTCTCTCAGCGGGCGGCGGCGCGAGTGGCAGTAACTACCGAGACTTTACCGTAAGCTGCACCCTGACGCCAAACGGCTTAGATCATGTTGATGATATCGTTCAAGCGGTTTTTCAATACCTCTCGATGATCAAACAAGACGGGTTAGATGAATGGCGCTATCTCGAAAAACAAGCGGTATTAGAATCGGCTTTCCGCTTCCAAGAGCCATCGCGCCCAATGGATCTCGTCAGCCATCTGGTGATCAACATGCAGCACTATCAACCGGAAGACACGGTTTATGGTGACTACAAAATGGCGGGCTACGATGAGGAGTTACAGCGTTCATTGCTGCGATACTTAACCATCGATAATGTACGCGTCACTTTGATTGCTAAAGGCCTGGAATACAACCGTACTGCCGAATGGTACTTTACCCCGTACTCCGTCACACCTTTTAGTGAAGGCCAACGTCGTTTCTATCAACAAATCGACCCAAGCTGGCAATTCGTCTTACCGAAAAAGAACCCTTATATTTGCTACGACCTCGACCCCATGCCACTCGAAAATGGTGATTCGCTGCCAGAGTTGATTGAGGATCTCGAAGGGTTTCGGCTGTGGCATTTGCAAGATGACGAATTTCGCGTGCCTAAAGGTGTCGTTTATGTCGCTATCGACAGCTCTCATGCCGTTGCATCACCAAAGAACATCGTCAAAACGCGCTTATGTGTAGAGATGTTCCTCGATTCGCTAGCAAAAGAAACCTATCAAGCAGAAATCGCAGGGATGGGTTACAACATGTACGCTCACCAAGGTGGCGTGACCTTAACCCTCTCAGGGTTCAGTCAAAAGCTGCCTCAGTTGCTAGAAATGATTCTGCACCGTTTTGCTTCTCGAGATTTCAGCCCTGCTCGCTTTGAAACCATCAAACAACAACTGTTACGAAACTGGAGAAATGCTTCACAAGATCGCCCTATTTCGCAGCTGTTTAACGCACTTACTGGGTTACTTCAACCCAATAACCCGCCTTTCGCAACCTTAGTCGAAGCGCTAGAAGAAATCGAAGTCGATGAACTCTCGGTATTCGTAGAATCCATTCTTGCAGAACTGCACGTTGAAATGTTTGTTTACGGAGACTGGCAACGCCAGCAAGCCCATGACATGGCAACGACCTTAAAGGATGCTCTAAGAGTTAACGAGCAACGTTATGAAGAGGCACTTCGTCCTCTCATTATGCTAGGTAAAAATGGCAGTTTTCAACGTGAGGTGCATTGTAATCAGCAAGATTCCGCGGTCGTTATTTACCACCAGTGCGAGGATATTGAGCCTCGTAGTATCGCGCTATACTCATTGGCCAATCACCTTATGTCGGCAACGTTTTTCCACGAAATCCGTACCAAGCAGCAATTAGGTTACATGGTAGGCACTGGCAATATGCCGCTAAATCGTCACCCTGGTATTGTACTGTATGTGCAGTCACCTAATGCAGCACCTGCCGAGCTGGTTACCTCAATCGATGAGTTTTTAAATGCCTTTTATATGGTGCTGTTAGAGTTAAACGATTACCAATGGCACAGCAGTAAGCGCGGCTTGTGGAACCAAATAGCAACGCCGGACACCACACTTCGAGGACGGGCTCAACGTCTTTGGGTTGCGATAGGAAATAAGGACACTGAGTTTAACCAACGTGACAAGGTACTGGCGGAGTTGAAGAAGCTGACGCGCGCAGACATGATTCGCTTCGTTGTGAACGAATTGAAACCTCGTACTGCAAATCGTTTGATCATGCACTCTCAAGGTCAAGCGCATTCGGAGGCTCCGCGCATCCATCTAGGACAAGAAATTGGATCAATTGAAGAGTTCCAACTTCGGCCAAAAGATTGCGGCTTGGGGTGATCTAGTTGCGCAGAAATAAAATTGTCGAATACTAAGTATGTACCTAGAGCCCCGTGAGATTGTCGGTCTCATAGATTGAATCGGCACCATAATTAGCAGAAAATTGAAATTACGCCATTACGGCTTATGCTCTAATTCCCGCACTAAAAATAACTTAATGAGGTAGTCATGAAAAAAGCACTTTTACTTGTGGCTCTTATACTGCCATTGGCATCTGCTCACGCTGAAATCTCAGTCAAAGGCGATGGCTTCGAATTAAGTGACGACTGTGTGCGCCTTAGCGGAGACAATGTATCTATCAACTCAGATGATTGCTCCTCGAAACAGTGGAACGATAAAGACAAAAAAGGTAATAGCAGCGTTCACGGGGACGACAACCCAGGTAAAGGCCACAATAAAGATAAGAAAGACAAGAAGAAGTAACCATTTCTTCTTAATGAAAAAGGCTTGCCACTGGCAAGCCTTTTTCTCTACCGAAGCACCATTTAATAGAACGTTGTCCCTTCACCAGCTCGAGTAAGCAAACCATCACACGGCGCGTAACGATCGCCATACTTCGATGCAAACTCATTCATTTTCTCTACGAGCTCTTTAATGCCAAATTGGTCCATGTAACGGAACGGACCACCCAAGAACGGTGGGAAACCAATACCAAATATCGCGCCAATATCACCGTCACGTGGCGAGCGAATGATGCCATCATCCAAACAACGTACCGCTTCATTCAGCATTGGCAGCACACAGCGCAACGCAATATCGTTATCGCTTAGCTTAGATTCAGGGTCGAGCTTAAGCAGTTTGTAAATCGATTTGTCGACATCTTTCTTCTTGCCCTTGTAAGTGTAAAAGCCCTTACCACTCTTGCGTCCTTTACGTCCATCATTTAACAAGATATCAAACACATCAGGGCCTTTGAATCGGTCACCTAACTCGTTAACCAGGATCGGCATAATTTTCGCACCAATGTCGACACCGACTTCATCCAGTAAGGTAATCGGGCCGACAGGGAAACCAAAGTCAAGCAACGCCGTATCAATCTTTTCGATCGGTTCGTTAGCCAGCAGAATATGCGCCGCTTCGTTCATGTATGGCGCAAGAATGCGGTTCACGTAAAAGCCCGCTTTGTCTTTCACTACGATCGGGGTTTTACCTTGCTTCTTAGCAAGTGCAACAACTGTTGAAACGGTTTCATCTGACGTCGTTTCATGCGGAATCACTTCCACCAAAGGCATTTTTTCTACTGGGCTGAAGTAATGCAAACCCACTACGTTTTCTGGACGCTCTGCTTTTTCTGCAATTTTGTGGATAGGCAACGAAGAAGTATTGGTCGCAAAGATAGTTTCTGTCTTAGCGTTCGCTTCAATGTCCGCCACCATTTTTTGCTTAAGATCTAAGTCTTCAAAAACGGCTTCAATTACGACATCAATATGATTAAAACTGGTAAAATCGACACCACCAGACAGTTGCAGCATTTTCGCTTGCAGATCGGCCTTGGATAGAATGCGACGTTTGCGCTGTTTCTCAAATAACTTGTAGTTGTAGTTGAGCGCGTTTAAAACGCCATCGTTGCTAACGTCTTTGATGCGAACAGGTACTTTTGCTTTTGCAACAGACACATGGCTGATTCCGGCGCCCATCAGACCACCACCAAGCACACCAACTTTATGAACTGGTGCTGGTTTCGCATCCGTGCCATTTTCTTTCTTCATTTCTGTTGTGGCAAAGAAGATCGAACGGAGCGCTTTTGACTCTGAGCTCATCACAAGCTCACCGAAGCGCTTCGCTTCAAGTTCTTGACCTTTAGCGAAGCCTTTCTCTAAGCCATGTTGAATAACTTCTAGAATTGCAACCGTTGCTGGATAGTTACCGCGAGTTTTTTGATTCGTTTTCTTCGCAGCTTGCTCAAATACAAACTTGCGCCCTAGCCCGCTACCAGACATCACCTTTTCTTTCGTCGATAGCTTTTTCGTGCCCTTGTTTTTACCTTTGTCGATAAACTGTTTTGCTACGTCGAGCAAAATGGTGTCAGGCACACAGGCGTCCACAACGCCCAATTTTTTAGCTTTCTTCGCACGAAGTTGTTTACCCGTCAGGATCAAGTCCAACGACGGTAACAGGCCAATCAAACGTGGCAGACGCTGAGTACCACCAGAACCTGGCAATAAACCAAGTTGTACTTCTGGCAGACCTAAACGCGTTTTGTCAGAATCCGTACAAACACGATAATCACATGCAAGAGCCAGTTCTAAACCACCGCCCAAACATGGGCCATGAATAGCCGCAACGACAGGATAAGGTAAGTCCGATAGCTGCTGGAATAAATCCTGACCTTGCCTTGCTAAGGCTTCCGCTTCACTTGCTGTGGTGCATGCTTCTAGCATTCGAACATCAGCACCCGCAACAAAATTGTCCGGTTTTAGGGAGTGGATGATCATCCCTTTAATACCACTGGAGTCTTTTAGCTGAGCAAAAATTTCTTTCATTTCGTCAGCAAAAGCCGCCTGCAGCGTATTCATTTTTTCATTAGGAACATCGATGGCTAACCAAGCAATATTTTGCTCATCAACCTTTAGACTAAATGCTTTTTGCTCGCTCATTACTCAACCTCCAGAATCATTGCCGCACCAAGACCACCAGCAGCACATGCGGTATTCAATGCAATACCACCGCCACGGCGTTTTAGCTCTCGTAGGGTTTGCGTCATCATACGCGCACCAGTCGCAGCAAATGGGTGACCATAAGCAATTGATCCGCCAAGCACGTTGAACTTATCCATGTCAATTTCACCAATCGCTTTTGAGCGACCAAGGTTTTCTTGAGCAAACTTATCGGAAGCAAACATCTTCACATTCGCCAATGCTTGAGCAGCAAAGGCCTCGTGCATGTCGATCAACGTCAGGTCTGACAGTTCCAAGCCTGTATTTTCAAGCACTTTCGCTGTGGCATAAGTCGGCCCCATCAGCATGTCCTTTTCCACGCCGATAGCAGAGAATGCATAACCTCGGATGTAACCAAGAATCTCCATTCCGAGCTCTTTCGCTTTACCTTCTCGCATCAACATCACTGCCGCACCACCATCAGTCAATGGCGTACTGTTCGCAGCCGTAACACTGCCATACTGACGATCAAACGCAGGTCGCAATTTCGCGTATCCCTCAACCGTTGAGTCATGACGAATATTGTTATCTTCCGAAATCCATTTTTTGTATGGTTCAGGGAAAGCCGTCATCACTTCATCTTGGATTTTTCCTTCTTTCCAAGCTTGAGAAGCCAGCGTATGAGAACGATGTGCAAGCGCATCCTGTTCTGCGCGAGAAATACCATGTGTTTTAGCCATTTGCTCTGCAGTTTGTCCCATGGATAAACCCGTAGAGTACTCTGCTACTGCTGGTGGCACTGGCATCAGGTCTTTAAAGCTCAAGTTTTTGAGGATACTAAGCTTCTGACCCATTGTTTTTGTCTTACTAAGAGCAAGCAGATTAGCGGCCAATTTCTTTGATACGCCAATAGGCAGGACGGAAGAAGAGTCTGCACCGCCAGCAATACCAATATCGATGGTTCCCGCCATGATGCTTTCTGCGACATTAACTGCCGCTTGAAAACTCGTTGCGCACGCTCGAGTCACACTGTAAGCATCAGTATGGATGTTCATACCGGTGCCTAACACGATTTCTCGTGCGATGTTTGGCGCTTCAGGCATTTGTACTACTTGTCCAAATACCACTTGTTCGATTAGCTTCGGATCAATATCTGTTCGAGCAAGCATTTCGCTTACTACCATTTTCCCTAAATCGACCGCTGGCACTTGGCTAAATTCCGTGCTTTGACGAGCAAAGGGAGTTCGAAGCCCCGCGACAATAGCGACACGCTCACCATTGCGTGTTTTTACTTCCTGCTTGCCCATTGTTTCTCCTTAAATACAAGAGGTCTGACCTGATGCATTGTAATGAATTTGTTAAATTTATCAAACGTGCGTTTAAATAAACGTGAAGCAAGTAGTTCAATTACTCTACTTCTTTGATTCTTATGCGATTACTAATGGTTAACTATAGAGAGTTAAAACGGTAAGAGGTATACGGAAAGTAAAATCGAAGCAAAAAAAAACCACACATAACTGTGTGGTCGGAATATCTATAAAACAATTAACTTACGCCAATTGAAAAGTAATCAGTTTCCTGATTAGGAGAAAGTAAAGTCAGCCTTCAAAAGGAAGTGTCATCTTGCTCAACATGTTAGTCGCAATGACTAACGAGATGACAAGGTGTACTATAACCCCTTCACTGCTTGATATTTTGAAATAGATCAATTTTATAGTGATTTTACGAGTTTTAAGCTCACCTAGAGCGATTATTGATTCAAAACAATTCAAGAATCCACCATCAGAAGTCCCTTTTAATGCTCCATCGAGTGAACTTATCCAAGCCATTGATTACTAATGATGATATTGTTAACAATATATATCAATTCGTGTTCGATGATATCTGACATTTGCGTATACACTTTTAGGTAACCACATGGCTTATTGTGTCAAAGGGGTTGCATGACAAATCCTGCAACCAAAACCGCTAGGCGATGAAGCAAGTAAAGTCATGCTCAGAACAAATAAGAAACTCACAGAGCGAGGATGGAGGCTCCTGTGGCCATATTAAAAATGTTTGGAAAGAAAAATTCCAACAGTCCGGTCAACTCTGATATGGACAAGCAAAGAAAATACGAAGCGCTCGTCCGAGGGTATCATCGTGACTTGTACCGCTACGCATATTGGTTGTGCAAAGATAAAGCGGTCGCGGAAGATCTAGTTCAGGAAACCTGTCTTAGAGCTTGGAAGTCACTCGATAGCCTCCAGGACGAAAAAGCTGCCAAGTCTTGGCTCATCACAATATTGAGACGAGAAAATGCGCGCCGCTTCGAACGTAAACAATTTGATTTAGTTGATATCGATGATTACGGCAATGATGCTAAAGTCAGCGATGACTCACATCATCAGCAAGAATGGCTGCAGGCACAGATCATGAAGCTCGATGTTGAATACCGTGAGCCTTTATTTCTCCAAGTTGTCGGTGGTTTCAGTGGAGAAGAAATTGGCGACATTCTTGATTTAAATAAAAACACAGTGATGACTCGACTATTTCGCGCTCGTAATCAACTTAAAGAGATGTTGGATTCTCAAGATACTAAGAGAGGACAAAAGAATGGATGATTTAGAATTTCGTCGTCGTATTTTGTCGGATCCAAAACAAAAGGATGAAGAGATTCTGCAAGCTTTAGCTGGTAGCGACGCCAACAATAAGTTTGTTGATGACGTTTTGGATCTCGATGTAAAAATTAAACAAGCCATGAATGTGGATGTACCCGAAGATCTCGCAGATAAGATTTTATTTAGCCAGACGTCGAGTGCACTTGATGAAGGGAAGGTCGTAAGACCAAACTTTGTCCGCAAAGCAATGGCACTTGCCGCTTCTATTGCGTTCACCGCAGGATTATTAGTTGGCCAAGTAAACTGGGGAAATGTTTTGGTGTCTCCAGCACAAGCCAGTTTAGCGGATACCGCGATGAAACACGTTATTCATGAAGAGCCGTTTGTTCGTCATCTTGATGAGGATGTACCGAGCTCGCAAATTAATGCGAAAATGTCGCCATTTCATTACCAGTTTAGTGAAAACTTTCCATATCACGTTTACTACCTAAACCACTGCGGTTTTGGCGAATCTAATGCGGTGCATATGGTGTTCCAAGGCCCAAAAGGTAAAGTAACGTTATTTATTACTGGTATTCCAAGCGAACAAAGTACCGACTTTAATAAGGATGGCATGACCGGAGTCGTTCAGCCCGTTGGGAGTTCAAGCCTGATTTTAGTCGGGGAAGAAGGTGAAAATATTGATGCTATCGCTACGACTCTTGCATCAATGATTAAGCCGATGTAACAACTTCGACGATTTCCAGCTTTCAAAAGGTTAAATGCCGCTAAATGATCTTATTTAGCGGCATTTTTGTATAAATAGAGCACAAAACATTCACCACCGCTATAGCATTTAGAGCTTAAACTCTAAATTATGCATTTTAAGTGCAACTTCCCGTCTTTTAGACATCATTTCTGCAATTTTTATTCAATTTTATCCAATGGTCGGATTTGTCCAAGCAATTATTGATACTACTATCTGCGCCACTGAGCAAAAGCTCAATTTATCGTCCAAAGAGACGAATCTAATAAGGAAAAACAAATGACTCAGAACACGCGTCTGTTTAAAAAGACTCTCCTAGCAGTAACGGTAGCTTTTGCCTCAGGTCAATCGATGGCAGCGGGTTTCCAAATCAACGCTCAATCAGCAACTGGCATCGGCCGTGCATTTGCTGGTGATGCAGTAATCGCAGATAATGCAGCAGTAATGGCTCGTAACCCAGCAGCAATGGCTCTGTTTGATAAAATGGAACTTTCGCTAGGTTTCGAAAGCATTACTTCAATGATTGAAGTGAAAGATGCGAAATATAACGTTAATACTCCTTTGGGCTCCAGTACTGTAAATGTTGCTGATACTGATGATGTGGGTGATACGTCAATAGCTCCAAACATTCACCTAATCGTTCCAGTAAATGACAAGTTTACATGGGGCGTAAACGCATACTCTAATTTCGGCACTAAAACTGAATTTTCAGATAACTACACCGCAACCGAGTACGGTGGTCTTACGGATGTAAAAAGCTTCAACTTTGGATTGGCGGGTTCTTACCGTTTAAACGAACAATGGAGCTTTGGTGCTGGTTTAGATTTAATCTACGGCCAAGGCACAATGAAGCGTACAACTAGCTCTTCAGTCCCAGGGGTTGGCGGTCAAAAAATTCTGGACGTAGATAAAGCTGATGGTTGGGCTGTTGGTTTTAACGTTGGTACTGTGTACGAACTAGATGAAAACAACCGTTTTGGTCTAGCGTATCGTTACAGCCCTGAATTTACGGCGAAAGACGACAAAGGTCAGGAAATCACTCTACCTCTGCCAGATATGGCCGAGTTTTCTGGTTTCCACAAAATCCAAGACACTAAGTTTGCTGTACACTACAGCATCCAATACATCGGTTGGAAAGATTTCGACCAAATTGATTTTGAGAACCTAAATCAGGGTTTACTTAAAGGTGGTTACTCGAAAGACTATCAATGGCAAGATGGCTGGCACTACGCAATTGGTGGTACTTACTACCTAAACAACAACTGGACACTTCGTGCTGGTTACATGTACGACACAAGCGCTCAAGATAAAGTAACGTCTATCTCGGTACCAGACTCTGATCGCCAGTGGTTCTCCACAGGTTTCTCTTACCATATTGATAATAGCTCAAACATCGATTTTGGCTTCACGTACTTGTTAGGTGAAGATGTAAAAGTTAATGAGAATACTCAATTATCTCCTGTTCTTTCTACCGGTGTAACAGCAACAACTCATGCTGATGCTATTCTATTCGGCTTACAATACAGCCGTAGCTTCTAAACGCTTCGCTGTTAGTTAGTAGAAAAATACTTTATATAAAAGGCTGGATTTCCAGCCTTTTTTCATATCTGCGATTTATTGCCCACTCAATTTGAGTGAACACGTGTATCTAAATCTCACAATTAGGACGCACAGCTGTTCGCTGAATTCCGTTTACAAGCCTTTCACAGTTAGATAATTAAACCACCAAATCAACACTTGAAAGCATAATATTCCAAATGACTGCTTATACTGGATTTTCATTTCTAAAGTAAAAACTCTACCTTTAAACTTTCGTCCCACGTTATAAATAAATCAGCGAACATTCGAATGAAAACCAACAAGACTCTTCTATCAACAGCAGTGGCATTAAGCCTACTTGGCGCAACGGGCATGGCTAACGCAGCAGGTTTCCAACTTGCTGAATATTCTGCAACAGGCCTAGGTCGAGCATATGCTGGTGAAGCTGCAATGGCTGACAACGCAAGTGCACAATGGCGTAACCCAGCAATGCTAACTTATTTGGAAGGCACTCAAGTGTCCGTTGGTGCAATCTATGTGAACCCAAATATTGATATTGAAGGTGATGTAAACTTCCACGGTAGCACTTCTTCTGCATCTTCAGATGACTTCGCACATGATGCAATCATTCCAAACTTCTACCTATCACACCAATATAATGAGAAATTCGCGATTGGTTTGGCATTTGGCACCAACTACGGCATGGAAACCGATTTAGGTAAAGGCTTTGGTGCCTCGCACTTCGGTAACGAAGCAAGCGTAACGACAATGGAAGCGAACTTGAACGCAGCTTACAAAGTCAATGAATCAATCAGCGTTGGTGGTGGTATCCGTTACATCATCGGCGAAGGCAGCTTTGGCGCAGCAGCTCCTAAGAATAACGTTGTAGGGTTAAATCCTGAAACTAATCAACCAATCAGTGTTCCTCAAGGTACCGCTCTAAAATACATGGAAGGTGACGATACCGCTTGGGGCTGGCAAGTTGGTACAGCATGGCAGATCAATGAAAATAACCGTATCGGCTTCGCGTACAAATCTGAAGTTGAACTAAAGCTTGAAGGCCATGCTGAAGGTCTTGGTTTTGGCTTCGGTACTTCTGAACGCGACAACGGCTACATGTATCTAAACCTGCCTGCAACGGCTGAGTTGGCAAGCTTCCACCAAGTAACAGACCAACTTGCGTTACACGCAAGCGTTAACTGGACGGATTGGAGCTCTTTCGAGAAATTGGAAGCACGTCTAGATACTGCAGGCACGCATATGGTTAAAGTAGAAAACTGGGAAGATAATTATCGCTTTGCTGTTGGTGCTACTTACCAGCTTGATCCTAAGCTAGCGCTACGCACTGGTATTGCATACGATACTTCAGCGGTAAGCGACAAAAACCGTACGATCACTATTCCAGAAACTGACCGCACTTGGCTAAGTATTGGCGCAACGTACGATTGGACGAAAGACTTCAGCCTAGACGCTGGCTTCACCTATATTTTTGCGAAAGACGCACCAATCGTTGAGTCTCGTGGTTACAAGTCAGACGACACTGCAGAACAAGTCGGCGGCCAATTCGTAGGCGAAACTACGGGTAATGTTTGGCTAATCGGTGTTCAAGCAAACTACCGTTTCTAACCAAGCTGCAAAATACAAAAAAGGCTTAGCATCAGCTAAGCCTTTTTTCATTTCTCTATTGTGAAGAACAACGCTTAAAAGTCTTCTAGATATTCATCTAAATACTCTTCTTCTTCGATGTTAACTTCTTCTACCGTTTCAACTTCTGCTTTAAAGTTTTGACGCTGGATATAAACATCGCGAGTTAGAATATATGGATCCGGCGACGAGTCTAGCTGCGCTTCTTGCGGTACTAATAAAGCACGCTTCTCCATTCCTTCAAACGCCCACTTACCCAAACTCGCCCAGAAGTTGAGATAAGAGAGGGGTAAATACGTACTATCTACGGTATCTGTCACTTCACGTAAGGTATACGGACCATAACCTGGAACCATGAAGTAAGGACCATTTCCAACACCATAGTGGCCTACTGCATCACTGAACGCTTTCTCGTCGTACTTCGTAATACCCGCGGCACTTGCAATATCGAATAAACCGAAAATACCGAACGTCGAGTTAATCCAAAAACGGTTAAAGTGGTCCACGGCTTTCGTACCATTACCCATGATTAAGTTATTAACCATGCTTGCTGGCTCATCTAAGTTCGATAAGAAGTTAGCGATACCAGAACGAATAGGAACTGGCGTGTATTCTACATACGCAAGTGATACAGGACGAACCAAATACGGATCTAAATATTCGTAGTTGAGTTCCCACATGGTTCGGTTAAAGCCTTCCAACGGGTCATACACATCAGAAGTCGTTTGATTTGTTTCTTGTCCTGTTACTGCTTCATCAGGCGCACTTGAACAGCCAACCAGTCCAACGGCTAACAGCAACAAGAAGGTAGATTTACCCTTGTTATACATTTTATTTTCCATAACGACTATTAATGTACCTAAGTCACCCCGATTAACCATTGTACGTATGTTGAGCAGGATACATAGTAAAGATGACTCAGATATGGGAATAAATAAAGGCCAGCAATCGCTGGCCTTCGGTATTCTACTCGATCGTTTAGAGTCATACCACTAAAGGCAACTGACTCTACCTCGTTGTCATGTTTCAGAGACAGATGTTAACAATTAATACTGCTGATCAATGGTCACTTCTACTGGTGCGCCAAATTCAACGACGTCACTTTCTCCGTGCCAATCTTGATCACGCGTTGCTACGTTACCGTCAGAATCTACACGCACACGGACGATTAGCTTATCGAGTGTAGATAACTTTTGCCCTTGCATCATGGCATTGCCATCATCTAATACGACTGTGCGAGGGAAAGTACCTAGCGGATAACGAGCAGCAGCCACAGGCATTGGGGAGCCATCTGAACGATGTACTGACACAATCAGAACTGCGTTTGGATCCAACTGAGCATTTGGTGCCACATTAATTGTCACAGCTACACTCTTATCCGGTGAAACCGCTTCGCCCATTTGCTTACGAGCACTCTCAATACTGCGTGACAACATCTCGTAGCGACTATCTTCTGGACCAATCATTTGCTGCATGATTCCCCAGTACTTGATGGCAGCCGGGAAGTCTTGACGCTCAAACGCATCGAACGCTAACAAAGAAAACACACGCAGATCGACATAGTCTTGCTGCATCAGCTTGCCGAGTAATGAGCGAGCCGTCGCTTGATCCATTTCCTCTTGAGACAGCATCAGAGCTTGTGCATAACCCAACATCACATCTGGGTCTTTGGGCTCTAGGCGGTATGATTTTTCCATCGCATCGATAGCTGTGGTGACATCACGATTTGCTAACGCAATACGACCAAGCAGTAACCAACCTGTCGAGTCTTCCGGCTGGTAATGTAAGCGAGTTCGAAGGGCTAGGGTCAAATCCGCCATTTCATCGTCACTCAGCGGCTCAGAAGAAGCCGACATCAGCTTTTTCGATAACTCAGGTAGATTTGCAGACACTTCTTGCCATTGAACAATATCGTCTGACGCGCCAAATTTATAATACAAACCATAGCTCAGCACCACCGTCAGAATTACCGATGGAACTAAAACCGCGATTGGAGAAACCTTGGTTTCTTTTTGCGCTTTATCACCAGGGATATCGTCAAGCAGTGATTGCTTTAGATCAGAAATCAGTTCGTCTTCACTTTCAACCAGACCTTCGTCAGTTTCTTCTGCAAGCTCAGATAGTCGGTCTTTATAAAATGCCTTGTTGAGCTCATCGCGTAACACATCATCATTGTTCGCTTTTTGTTTAAGCAGCGGCAAAGCCACCAGCGCACAAGCAATAAGCGTGAGAGCAACGGTGGAAATCCAAAATAGTGTCATTACTTCTTATCTCCGTTGTTCTCTTCTTCAAGCAATGCTTTTAAACGAGCTTCTTTTTGCTCATCCCATTGCTCGTCACTGCTCGCTTTTGCCTTAACTTTAGATTTACGGCTACGCAGTACAATCAAACCAAAACCACCCAGTACTACAGCGAGTGGCCCTAGCCACAAAATCGCAGTCGCGACCGTAAATGGTGGGTTGTAAGTCACGAAGTTACCGTAACGGGCGATCATGTAATCAACGATCTCATCTTTGGACTTACCTTCTTTGGTCATTTCGTACACCTTATGGCGTAAGTCCTGAGCAAGTTCAGCGTTAGAATCCGAGATCGTGTTGTTCTGACATTTAGGGCAACGGAGCGTATGGCTTAACTCTTTGAACTGCTGTTCTTGTTCCAAATTATCAAACTCGTACACTTCAATGGCCGCATGAGCAGCAAGAGATAATGTCATCGCAGCAAAAACGGCAAGAATTAGCTTTCTCATTGCTTCGCCTCCTCAACCAATTTGTTGTAAAGCGGCTCCAGTGTTTCTGACCAATTACGTGGGTTTACATCCCCTACATGGCGATAGCGAATCACACCATTTGCATCAATAATGAATGTTTCTGGAGCACCATAAACGCCAAGGTCAAGGCCAAGCATACCACTGCCATCAAATAGGCTGATCAAGTACGGGTTGCCGAGATCATTCAGCCAACCTATTGCTTTATTACGATCATCTTTGTAATTCATACCGATGATCTTAACGCTCTTACCCGCCAATTCGTTTAGGTATTTATGCTCTGCATAACACGTTGGGCACCACGTTGCCCAAACGTTCAAGAGCAACGGTTCACCTTTAAAAATTGATTGATCGTACTGTTTTCCAGGCTCAGCCAGGTCTTCTAAATGAAATTCAGGAACTGGCTTGCCAACCAAAACCGACTCCAATTTAGTTGGATCATCGCCCTCTTGGTTACGCATTAATTGGGTTGCGAAAATGCCCGCTAAAATCATGAAAGCGACAAGCGGAATAAATAAGATTTTCTTATTCATGTTATGCCTCCTGCTCTTTTGACTTCGCATTTTTCTTCGGCGATTTACGGAAGCGGTAGCGTTTATCAGAAATCGCTAGTGCGCCGCCTAGTGCCATAATCAAAGAGCCAGCCCAAATCCAACGAACGAACGGTTTATAGTAAATACGAACAGCCCAAGATCGGTTGTCGTCTAAACGTTCACCCATTGCAATGTATAAGTCGCGGCTAATACCACGGTCAATGGCTGCTTCAGTCATCATAGACTTAGCCGTACGGTAGAAGCGCTTCTCTGCGTGAAGCGTATTCACGTATTTGCCATCGTGTGTGATCTCAAAGTCTGCGATGTAGCCATCGTAGTTTGGACCATCTTTATCACGCAAGCCTGAGAAATAGAAATCATAGCCTTGAATTTGGAAGTGTTCACCAGGTGCTAAACGTACATCACGCTCGATGCTGTAGTTCTGTACCATCGCAATACCGATAACAGATACCGCCAGACCAACATGACCCAACATCATTGCCCAGTGGCTACGTTGCAGCTTGCGAACACCTTCACTAAAGCTATGACGGTGCGTTGCGCGCTCGTACAGTTCAAAGCCATGCATCGCAATAATCCAAATCGCCATCACCCAACCAATGTAAGCCATGGTTGAGAAGAAATCGGCAAACAGGTACACGCATAGCGCGGCCAAGGCGAAAGCAAGCACACCTGAAACGAGCATTGGTTTCACAAGTTTAGATAAATTGTCTCGCTTCCAACGAATAAGAGGACCAATACCAAGCAGGAAAGCGAATGGCATCATTAACCACGCAAACAGCATGTCAAAGAATGGCGCACCGATAGAAACCGACCCCAAACCAAGCTGCTTGTGTACGAGCGGCAACAGTGTCCCCACTAACACCACAACAAGAGCGGCGATAAGTAATACGTTGTTGGCTAAGAGCGCATTTTCACGTGAGACTAAGTCGAAGTTACCTCGTACACGCACTGCTGCCCCTTTTACGGCAAACAGCAATAAAGAGCCGCCGATAACGAAAACGAGGAAGCCTAGAATAAACATACCGCGCGACGGGTCAGACGCGAACGCGTGCACCGATACTAAAATACCGGAACGGACTAAGAAGGTGCCCAACAAACTCAACGAAAATGCAGAGATTGCCAATAGTACCGTCCACGCTTTAAATGTGCCGCGTTTTTCTGTGACGGCAAGAGAGTGCATTAATGCGGTACCCGCTAACCAAGGCATGAATGATGCGTTTTCTACTGGGTCCCAGAACCACCAGCCACCCCAGCCAAGTTCGTAGTAAGCCCACCAAGAACCTAGTGCGATACCAAGTGTTAAAAATACCCATGCTGCGGTTGTCCAAGGACGAGACCAACGAGCCCAAGCCGTATCAAGGCGTCCGGTCATTAGGGATGCGATCGCAAAAGAGAACGCAACCGAGAAACCAACATAGCCCATGTAAAGCATTGGCGGGTGAACAATCAAACCAGGATCTTGAAGCAGAGGGTTCAAGTCACGTCCGTCAACCGGGAAGAACGGTAACGTACGTAGGAATGGGTTTGACGTTAGGATGATAAACAGTAGGAAACCCACTGAGATCATGCCCATAACAGCAAGTACACGTGCAACCGACTCTTGCGGCATACCACGACTAAACGTCGCTACAGCGACAGTCCAAGCAGCTTGGATTAAAACCCATAGCAACAGTGAACCTTCGTGCGCACCCCATACTGCGGTTAAACGGTAGTACCAAGGAAGCTGACTATTCGAGTTGCTCGCTACATACTGTAACGTGAAGTCGTTGGTATAAAATCCCCAACATAAAATGGCGAAAGAGAACAACAGCATCAGGAACATAGACCAAGATAGCGGTCGCGCTGTGTTCATGAGCATGGCGTTATTATTCGATGCTCCCCACAATGGCAATACGCTCAACAGCACAGCCATTGCAAGCGAAAGAATGAGAGCAAAGTGACCGATTTCAGCAATCATTGGCCGCTTCCTTGTTTCTGTTCGGTGCTGTATTGAAGCGGTTCATGCGTTTTCTTCATCGCTTCTGCAATTTCTGGTGGCATGTATTCTTCATCGTGCTTCGCTAGGACCTCAAATGCCTCAACTGTCGTGGCATCTTTCAGTACACCTTGAGCAACAATACCCTGCCCTTCACGGAACAAGTCAGGAAGAATACCGTCATAGGTAATCGTCACTTTCGGACCGACATCGTGCAGGTCAAAACTCACTTTCAAAGAATTAGGATCTCGACGAACTGAGCCCACAACCACCATTCCACCGATACGCAGACGCTGGCCTACTTCTGGCTTGGTGCCATCTGGCTTACCATTAACCAATTCCGTTGGAGTGTAGAAAAGGTCCATATTTTGGTTAAGCGCATAAAGTATCAAACCAATGGTGGCACTAATACCGATAAAGATCGCTAGTACAATACCTAGCCTCTTTTTACGTCTCGGGTTCATAAGGTGTTCTCCATGTTCTTCGCTGCGTCGATACGAGCTTGACGGTCAATTTTTGCTTTCACTTCTTTCAATAATGCATCACCGCGGCGAAGGCTAGTGATCAGAAGAATCAGCATGGATAAGAAAGTAATACCAAACGCACTCCATACGTATGATGCGTAGCCACCCATGGCAAAAAAGTCGCTCAGAGATTCAAAATGCATAATCAGTTACCTCACTGAGTTTGTTCTGTTGCGAGTTTGCGCACCCAAGGGCGGTGACTTTCTTTACTGATGATTTCGTTACGAAAACGGACCATCGTCACGGCACCAAAGAAGAACGCAAAGCCAAAGATGTTCAGCAATAACGGCCAAAGCATGTCGGATGAAATAGAAGGTTGTTCAAATTTCGTGATCGTCGCACCTTGATGAAGCGTGTTCCACCATTCCACGGAAAAGTGAATGATAGGTAGGTTTACTACGCCTACGATCGCTAAAATACCAGCAGCTTTTGCGGCGGTTTTTTGATCGTCAAACGCATGGTAAAGCGCAATCACACCAAGGTAGAGAAATAGAAGAATCAATTCAGATGTAAGACGGGCATCCCATACCCACCAAGTGCCCCACATAGGCTTGCCCCAAACAGCACCTGTAAGTAGAGCAATAAAAGTAAATACTGCACCAATCGGAGCCATCGCAAGTGCCGCCATATCAGATAGGCGAACTTGCCATACTAGGCCAATAAATGCAGCGATCGCCATCGACATATAAACGCCCATAGACCAAATAGCTGATGGGACATGAATGTAGATGATTCGGAAACTGTCACCTTGTTGGTAATCTGAAGGCGCAAATGCAAGCCCCCAAACCGTACCAACCGATAAGCATACGAGGGCCAATACAGAAAACCAAGGCAGAAACTTACCACTCAAACGATAAGCTGCTTCTGGCTTGGCATAAGGATGTAGCCATTTCCACATGTTTTGTTCTCACTCTTACTTCAGGGACACTGTCTAAAGGGTTGAGACCGTAGCAGTGCTTTAATAATAATTCTTTGATCAAGCGCCGCTTCATTGGCACTTTATTGAGTTAGTTGACACTAACTCGTAATGCGGCACTGATGGCAAAAGGCGTTAATGTCATCGCCCCCATTAGCATCGCACCTAAAATCGCTAGTTGACCGTTATACGCCATACCGAGTGCGGCAGCATCAATTGCCGATGTTGCGAAAATCAAAATTGGGATGTAGAGCGGAAGAATAAGCAAACTCAAAAGAACGCCACCCTTTTGCAACCCAACAGTCAACGCCACACCAATGGCGCCAATAAAACTTAGTGTTGGTGTACCGATCATCAAGGTTAATACAACCGATAGCCAAGTATTGAAGTCGAGCGAAAGTAAAACCGCCAATAATGGGCTAATTAAAATCAGAGGTAACCCTGTTAACAACCAATGTGCTATGACCTTTGAAACCACTACAAGTTGCAATGGAATCGGCATTAGCATCATTTGTTCTAGTGCACCGTCTTGAAAATCATCACGAAATAGACGCTCTAATGATAATAAGGCGGACAGCAATGCGGCAACCCAAACGATGCCCGCTGCAATACGTGCTAACAAATTAGGCTCTGGTCCAATACTCAGAGGAAAGAGAGTAATGACAATAATAAAGAACCACAGCGGGTTCAGAATGTCTGCCTGACGGCGAAATGCGATTAGGAGCTCACGACGAATGATGGTGGTCATCGAGGAAATCATATCAGTCACCCAGCTTTATTTTTCTAAGTTTCGGGCTGTCCGCAAACATATCTTGATGCGTCGTCAACACAACAATACCGCCATTATCAGCATGACTTGCGAACAAAGATTCAAGCACCTTGACACCTTGCTTATCAATGGCAGTCAACGGCTCATCTAAGATCCATAAAATTTGCTTACTGAGCCATAACCTTGCCAATGCGACTCGTCGTTGCTGACCTGCGGAAAGTTGTGCTACAGGCACATCTTCTCGACCAGCTAATCCTACTTGAGTCAAAGCGATAAAGATTTCTTCGTCTGAAGAGCGATTATTTTGAATAGATTGATAAAAACGTAAGTTTTCTAATGCGGTAAGCTCTCGTTTCACTCCTGTTTGATGTCCTAAGAAAAGCAGATCTTGATGGAAAACATCACGAGATTTTTCAACCTCTTCGCCTTTCCATTTAATGACACCTTCTTCTCTATCACCTAACCCTGTCACAATCCGTAGCAATGTAGTTTTACCAGTACCATTACGCCCTTCGATCTGGACCAATTCACCAGGCTTAATTTCAAACTGCAGGTTTTCAAACAGAACCCTTTCATCACGGATTGCTGTCAGGTTAGACACTTCTAACATAGAGCTTCAACTAAAAAATGAACGAGCCGCTATATTAGCACAGCTTAGTTATGACAAAACAGGATAAGAGGGCTAGGTTACATGTAAGTTCATGTATTTTTGTTAATTAATCATCACACTTTAATAAAATTAACTATAAGTAGTTATAAGCGCTCATTTTGAATTTGAGAGGCCAGAACTAAGAGCAAGATCGACTGAAGGTTGTCTAGGGTTGTATTTAAGAAGAGCATTAGAGGCTAAAAGTAAATTACCACCTTCTAAAGAAGGTGGCTTTGTGTGAGCCCCCTAAAAGGGGGCCTTTGTTTAGTCCAGCGCCAA
>NZ_JAWOWA010000033.1:0-33093 GCF_033340195.1 Vibrio sp. 1457 | reverse complement strand
ACTTTAGTGACCGAGTTCGCTGGCGAACCATTGTATTGAACAGATGTACAGCCACCCAACGCAGCTAACGACAACCCCACTAAAAGTAATTTATTATTAAACATTAAAAGTTGTACCTCATTCCAACAGTTACGCCTTGGATCTCTAAGTCTACGCCATCAAACTCAGCAGCTCTGTATCTATAGCCAACGGAAACATCAATATCATTAAACATATAGCCAACCTCCAAGCCCGCTTGATAAGAAAACTTAGAATCTGACTCTGATGCCCCCAAGATATTGGTTTCACCCTGTAGCGTTCCAACACCTAAGATAAGTGCGCTGTATAAATTGTTGCCTTTCTCCATAAATTTAGGGCGAGCATTGATGTAAAATGCATTTCCTTCGACACTTACATTTTCAGCAAACTCGGCCTCGCCAAAGTGTTGGTACTCCAATTCCACACCCAAATCCACATTTGGGTGAACAGCAAAGCTATAACCACCAAAAACACCCGCACCCAAGTCATTACTTTCATCAATAGAAGCAAAGCCTGCATCTAATTCTGTATTGTGGCCTACTAGCAAATTGCCACCGACATACAAATGATCGGTGCCAGCAGCGGCTGAAACATTAGCGCTTAATAGCGCGAACAACACAATTTTTTTCAACTTAAAACTCATAAATGCCTGTTAAAAAAGGGATTATACTCTTTTCTATATATCAATTCTGTTAAGAACGTCTCCTTATTGGTGTATACAGTGGCTGCATATGAGCTTGTAGCATTAGAAAATATTGGTCAATATGAACATCGTTGTTAAGTAAAGAGCATCTACTCTAAGTGGTTTTGGGGCATAAATGAGCCAGCACAGATCTAGCTGGCTCGAAGATGGACAATAGTTTACCAGTGATTTTGCTAATTTAGCTATTCATATCATAAATAAATTCTCGTATTGAACACGGTCTACTAGCTACCGACTAATAACTCAAAATCATCCACAGTCCTCACCAACATCTCACTTCAGCCACGGTTGGTGAAAAATTCTAACAAGTCTACTTGACCTGTCTACTACCCTACAGTTCATACTATCCAAATACTAAGAACATTTGGGTCAAATCTCACATGTATTGCGTATTTCGGAATTGGGGCAAAGGCTGGTATATCTCGCACCACCTTGCTCTATTACGAGAAGCTAGGGCTGATTAACGGCCATCGCCTTGACAATGGGTACCGCTATTACAGCGAAAACGATTTGCAGCTACTGTTTTTGACTAAACAACTTCAAAGTGCAGGACTCTCACTGAAAGAGTGTGAACAATGCATGGACGCGAAGTTAAGTAGAAGCTCATTGGAAAACCTGATTACGCATAAGTTTCAGCTTGATCATTTCCGAGCCAAGCCTATACTCAGATCATTGGTTTGAGAGGTGTTTATGGCTAGAAATGAGATTCAGTTTCAAAAAGGTTTATCGTTGATCCGCTTCAACAACCTTTATGGAACGGAAACTCAGTGCTATGACAGACTTTTTTAATCTTAGGTGGGGTAATGGGTTTGTCTGCCCTAGCTGTGGCGGTAAAGAATACTGCAAGCTAAAGCGGCATTCGTTATATCAATGCAACACCTGCCACCAACAAACATCTCTTACCGCAGGGACTATTCTTGATAACACCAAGCTGCCACTGACTAAGTGGTTTCTCGCCATCCTCCTGCTGACTAAAGTTAAAAACGGCATATCAGCATTAGAGCTATCAAGGCTAATTGAGGTCTCATATAACACGGCATGGCGCATGAAGCATAAGCTCATGCAAGCGATGAAAGAGAGTGATGATAAAAGACAACTCGATGATGCATATTGGGGCGGTAAAACAAAGGGTAAGCGTGGCAGAGGATCTGTAAACAAAGTGCCTTTCATTGCTGCTGTCGCTCTGAATGAAGACTACAACCCTGTTTACATGCGAATGACTGTGGTTAAAGGCTTTCGTAAAGATGAAGTTGAGAAGTGGGCTAAGAAGCACTTAGTGCCGTCCACTCTCGCCATATCAGATGGACTTTCCTGCTTTGAAGCCCTGTCCAATGCGAACGTACACCATGATCGGGTTGTTAAAGATGGCGCACCTGATCTTGATGAAATTCAAGATAAATACTTCCATTGGGTTGATACGATGATCGGTAACGTCAAGAACTCATTGAGAGGAACTTACCATGCTATCAGTAAAAAGCATCTACCTCGATATCTCGGTGAGTTTTGCTTTCGATTTAACTACCGATTTAGACTCGAAGAATTGCTAGATGAGCTTCTTGGCTCATCAATGACAACACCTCCTATGCCATATCGGTTACTAAAATTAGCAGAGTCGTATTAAGTGACTCATTTGAGCCACTGATATACCCATCCATCAGCGATTAAGGTCTGTTTGATTTTAGCTTTATCTTTGCGACTGGCACGGTTGTAGATTGATCGGATCTCTTGCTCAAAGCTATCTTCATTAAACCCACGTTTAATTGCTTTTTGATACCACTCATGCCCTTGAGCAACATCTCCCAAGATCATCTTACATGCGCCAATTAGAGTGCATGGGCGGTAGTCTTGTTTAGTAAGTTCATGAGCTTGAGTACCAAATTGGATCGCTTTATCAAACATGTTTAGATCACGCTTTGCACCACCACTTGTGGTTAAGAGTGCCGATTTCAGGCTCTTGTTGCCATTTGCGAAATTGAATGGGAAGTTTTTATTAACCAGAGCGACCGCAATTTGGGGTTTCCCAGCCTTTCTGTAATCAGCAATAGCATTCACGAGATTCCAAGGTTTCTTCGTATCTTCCCATTTGCGCTTTGCTAGCTCAGCTCGATTCAGATAGTACAGCCCACTTACATATTGATTTTCAAAACCTTTATTGATTAACCATAAGTAATCGCTCTCAGAGATTGTTTGCCCTTTGGTCAATGGTTCGAGGATTTCTGCTGCTTTGGATCGTCTTAGTACCTTAACTACCTCTATCGATGGAAAATCAATGTAGTCCCTCTCATATTGAGCTTTTCGTTCCTTAAACATCTTTTCTGATGCTTCACGTCTCGCTTGCAGCTTTTGCTCTTGAATCTGGCGTTGTTCATTTCGTTGTTCTGCGGGAGTTTTGGTTCCGATAGAGACATGTTTTGAGAGCAGGGATTTAATCATTTCACAATCACCTGCGAACTCACCACTGTTAGTCGCTATCCTCTTTTTAGCTGAAAGTTTTAAAGGCATTAACTTCAAAGGTAATGAATATGGCGATTCAGGTTGGGAATCAATAAGCAATATCAAAGCCTCGGTGTACTCATTACCCATCAGTTTGGATATGTCATTAATCTCATTCATTAGGTACTCTTGGTCACTGGAAGCGGCAATGCTCTTTTCTATCAATTCTAACCAGCCATAATGGAGTGGGAACTGGGAGCGAGAGAACAAATTTTTTACTTTGCTGAGTGACATGTGAGTTAATTCCTTGAGTGAATGATGAACAGCCTTTGTTCATGTAAGTCATTATAAATGGGTAACAAAAAAGCGCAACGAAGTGATATTTCAACTTAGCTGAAAGTTATGCGTAATCAGGTTGGAAAATTGGCTAACGCAACTCAACCATGAAATTGATGAAAAATCCACGCCCGCGAGTTGCTACTGGCATTACTTGGATAACGCCCACAAAGATAGTTACACTTGGTAACAAGTGTCGTCTACTAAACAGAGGTGAGTTTGGCAAACAGGCTTAAGGCTTACACCAGTTGGCATCATTAATGTTGGTGGCTCTGATTCCACCAGTATTAATGCACAAAGTATAAAGTCAATATGATTGAGTAATTTTTTCAAAATGATAGATGGGAACTCGCCACGTGCCATCACATCAAACACGATATTACACCAATAATATTACCGAGCGTCTATAACTTTACAGGTTACGGTAATCAATACCTTCACTTGTTCCAAAGCACTATCAAGGCAATATTGAGTTGAAAAAGCATGGTTATCCGTCAATGACTCTATCTGCTTGGAAAGTCCTAAAAGTCTACGAAGAATTTTATCGAGGGTTAATGCATGGGTTCGCCAATCACTCTGGATACGGCTATTGGCTATTAGTAAATCTATCCTTAAGAGGTAAATTTGAAGCTCTAAGAGAATGTTCTGCTCTCCAACCTTTTTCGATATTAACTTCGCATCTTCTAGGCATTTGTGAAGATGACTAGTATTGATCTCGTTAGGTAGATGGGTTAACAACACAAACCTCCTTGGTGGATGAGTGGCTACTATCGAGTAACCACACACCTGCGCCAGTATTATTTAGATTTGAAAACTAGTCCATTTCTAGCCAGTTCATAGTCGAGATATTCCCAAGCAGTAAAATTTGTAAAGCCGATTTCATCATCATCTTTAATGTTCAGAAGAGACTTGTCACCTGTTTCCTCATATTCTTCTTCAACTTCACCTTCTACTCCGTTTAAAGCCTCTTCCACAAGCTGTTCTTGAATGTCTTCGTCTGACCAACCTAAGAATTTTGCAGTTAGATTTGGCTTAAGCCGATAGTAATCGTCAAGTTCACCTAGTGGTGGCTCTTTTCCTTGTTGTACCGCTTTAATGGTCTGTTCTAGCCCATAGGGGTACGTAGCCTCATCCCATTTGAACAACTGTTCTTCATCAACCACGAATATAAGCCAATAATCAGGATTAATAGCCACCTGCCAACCAAGTAAGTTGAACTCTCTAATGATGTAAAAGCGATCATCATGCGATAATGGCATGCCCACCATCTTCTGGATAAGCCCTTCACGTACTATGAACCGATTTTGGTTTGCTTCAGCATCCGATTTGTGAGTTTGAGAGCATAAAAGAATTAGCTTTGCTACTTGTTCATAATTGATACGATTATCTTTTACTCTTCTTTGAATAGGCATAGTTAGTTTTATCCTGTTATTTACATAAAAATTAATACGCGCTAACAACTAGCTAAGCTCGCTTATACCTAAAACTAAAAAAGAAATCTCACGATTTTGCCCGATACTCAAGTCATCAAGCCAGTAAGTAACTCTTTTGTGACGTCTGCGGGATGACTGCTCCCTTGCGGCCTTACCCAAAAACGTATTGATTCACTAAGAGTTTTGGGACTTCCATCTTCACCATTGGCAAAAGGGATATTCAGATCAAATGGGAAAAGAGCATTATGGAAGCAAGTGATAATGTCTTGTTTAGAGTTCAACTTACCCTCGCTAATATACCCTTCAGCGAACTCTTTGATTATTGCAGTTTCTAGTAGTACTTACTGAAACCAATCGACAGAGTGCTTATATGAGATGACCCAATTAGGACCATTTACAATATCAAAACTAGTGTCATCTATTCCCCAAGACGTTGATTCAGAGAGAGTATCTTTGCTAGCAGCCAAACAAGAACTCACAATCAGCCCCTTTATATTGCGTCCTTTACTCTTAACCATTTCTGATACTTTTTTAATGGAAGCATCAGCTACGCACTTACCATCACCATGTCCACCGATGTAAAGTATTTGTATGTTCTCTTCCGTGTCAGTTAGGTGATTTAACGCATATTCCAACGAGTTATTATCGTAATAATCACATGAATAAATATTAAGCTGTGACTTTTTAGCATTTTTGTTCACATACTGCTTTATCCCTGTAAAAAAAGGGAGTCCAGTCGCTTGATCTCTGTTGTTTTTGAATGAAAACCAAGGCGCTTCGGCTACTAGTAGCGCGACATCTCTTTTCAATTTAAATACCTCTTAATCAAAATTGTTGGTGGCTTACTCTTCTTACTTGTCATGGTTCACCTAGTTAGTAGATTGGGGGGACGGTGAAATCCTATAAGTTGATATTACCTACATCTATGGCTAGTCACATTACTTATTCTAGGGAAAACTGCGAGTTTTCTCTGCTACTGAGTAAATACATTAACGCGAAGTGGGGCAATGATGAGTCAGCTAGGAAGAACAACTGACTCAAAAGTGGGCTAGTTAAGTTAACACTTAGCTATAGTTGTCATGATAGCCATCGATTGCTGGATGGTACTGTCTATCGTTTTCGAGGTCTAATGCTGTAGTTCTTTCATCATAGACATGGTTATTTACATATTCTCCATCGATGAAAAAGAATTCACGGTAGCAAGAGCCAAATTTCGAACCTATGCGCTCTTTCGCAATTTCATTAGCGTCTTCAATAGTCCAAGGATTGTTTCTGTTTCGTAAGAACTCAACACAGATGTATCCCCACTGGTGTAATTGCGAACCATAGCCTATATCCAAGTCACGGTGTTTAAGTTCAGCGAAACTTAGTATCCTTGCACCTATATCGGTTGCAAAGCCTTTATCGAGATACTCGGCCTTAAAGTTACGTCTAATAAGTTTGGGAGTGGTGCCTTCATACTCTAGCTCATTTACCATCAAATCATCATCAAATATAACCAATAGAGAGCTGTTTTGATTTGGATTAAGCTGTTTACCTCTATTCCCCTGAGCCATAGCGAACTCTTGATTAACCCCATCCATACCTTTATTTGCATTAACTATATTAGCTCTATGATTGTTAGCTTTTTTCGAATGCTGTAATAGCGAATGGTAGTTAGGGAAGCCAACTTCTCGTGCTGCTAATTCAAGTGCTTGGGTGTGCTTAACACCTAGTTCAACTTGAATCTTTTTAGCTAGTTTCTTGACATTTGAAATGAAAGATTGAGTAATATTCATGATCTTATATACCTAGACGAAAAGCTAAGTAAATCCACTCCTAATTTTCTTCTTCCCGCCGAAATAAATAAGAAAAAATATATAATTTAGGATTATGGTTCTCGAAAGAGTTTGCCTTATTGGAGTGAGCAGGCTTCCATCCAGCCTTAATTTAACGATCTATCTCATACTAACTCATTAGTCAAACTAACAAAACCCATACCTTGAGGCATCACTTGGATAACAAAATCTAGTTCAAACTTCCATGATGAGATTGAACGAATCATCATTGCTAGCAAGGTTTGGGGCATAGGCTCGTTACAGCGGACGCAACAACTAAAGAATTGCTTTGAGTTGGAAAGCAACTGGTAAGGGTTTCTTACTTGTTGCCAGCACGAAATGGGGCAAGAACTACCGCTTTAAAAAGCTTGGGCGCTATCTTAAAAAGTACCTCGAAGCCTGAGATTAGTTCCACAAACTTGAATTGCTCCTCTTGAGCACATTTTGCTCTGAGAGGCTATTCGGTGAAGAGCCGAAACAAAAATAAGCAAAAATAGTGATTTAAATCACAATTAAGAGTTATTTTCCGCAGTTCCCCTCAATGTTCCCCCTGGGGGGAAGCACTAAGACAAAATTCCATACAAAACAAAACCTTAAAGAAATATCGAGAATCACTCTTAAATGCTTTGTTAGTTGCCAAACTTAAAGCTTTGAGTTGAAGTTGATTGCCACTTTGCCAACACTAATTTTACGTGTTTTGAAAAACTCAAATCAGGCGTAGTTTTAAAGCGTCTCTCACTGAAACCACTTGGAACAAACGGCGCCGTAGAAAACGGATTAACAACCCCAAAACGCTCATTTGAAAAGACAATGTCACAGAGCTGACTCTCAACCTGTGATTCGGTTTCTGAAACAGAAAATCCAACCTCAAAAGAAACCTGAGAACGATTTTCACGAACCCGAACGATTCAAAATTGAAGTACAAAACCCCACCAAAAACACACTGATTTTAACTCCAAACATCCTGCTTGAGCTGCGTTTTCCTCGTTGGCAACTAACGCCGCATTAAGTGGTGAGCAACGCAGACCACCGCACTTAAAGTATTGTATCGTAAACACTAAATTCAAAGTAAACCAAAAATGCCGAGCGTTGGGAATCCGTCTTAAATGCTTTGTTAGCAATATGGCTTTACCCTATGCACTGAACTCTTCTAATGCTGAAACTGCCGCTTCAGCTTTACCGCTTTGAACAAAGATATGGTCGTGATAATACGCTGCAATGACATTAGCACTAATACCCTTTGATGCTAACTTACTAGCCACTGCTGCTGTAAGACCTACAGCTTCCAAACTGGAGTACACCGTCAGAGTTATTTGACTATATGTACCATCAAACGACAAACCTGCCTTTTCTGCCGCTGATTTCTCTAGAACCAAAGTAAAACCCTCAGATTCAATAAACGTGGCAACTGGATTTAGGTCAACATAGTCTGCTAGCACACCAGAAACTGTACAAAATACGAACTCTGATTCCATTAGTTTTGGACTCATCGAACGCAATAATTCGTCTAGGTCTGTGATTCCTGACATATCGGTTTCCTCTTATATTGCTAACGCCCGCTTAAGTGGTGAGCAACGCTACCACGACATTAAATTATTGCACCGTAAACACAAAAGCAGAATCAAGCCAAAACCGCCATGCGTTGCGAATCCGTCTTGAAGCGTTTGTTATGTTTTACCACAACCGACTGATTTATTTGGCAATGAACTGCTTTATTGACCATGTTCTAAGATGTTAGTCACACACTCAAACTCGCTTGGCCACCAAATGCACCAAATACAAAGCGCGTAATTGCGCTTCCCTTTCCAATGAGGCAACCCGACCAACTTTTAACAAGCGCCCTCTCTTTCAAACCACAGCGCAGAACAATGGCAAATTGCCGAGAGAACTGCCAAGCCAATAGGCTGATTGGCAAATACACTAACAGCGACTTTACGCCAGACAGACTATCAACACGGAGGCGCGACTTCGAATTGAAGCAACCCACGAATCTTGAAGAACGAAGTCGGTAGAGGAATTCTAGAATTTGAACAGACAAAGCGGAGTTGCTGAGGCTACTCGATCAAACCGCCAAAGAGACCAAAGAATCAGAGCCCCGAAATCATTTTAGTCATTGAGAATCAAAGAAAACATAACGCCGCGTTAAGGGGTGAACAACGCGATACCACCTAACTTAAACTATTGTGCCATAAACACAAAAGCTAAACTCTGAACCAAAACTGCCAAGCGTTGAGAATCCCCCTTAAACGCTTTGTTATGCAACATTGCCCTACACTCTAGAAGTAAGATAATTCAACAGCTTAACTGGAAAGTCACTTTCTGGAACATTATCGTCAAATAACCAATCAAAATATTCATCAACAATACAAACTATATCGCCAATCGAATAATATGCTCCCTCTAGTGAAACTCCTCTTTGAGCGCCAAAGAAGTAACTATAATAATCCCTTACTTCAGGCTGGTGCACTGACAAGACCACTTTCTTTTTCTCATTTTTTCCATCTAGACGAAAATGCTTTGAGCCATTAGCCAAGTCACGAATAGCCTTTATTAACTCTTTGATAGGTTGAGGGGACAAATTTATTTTTTTATGAAATAGCTTTGGCCTATTTTCTTTGTCTTCTTTCATCCAGTCGTGGTGTAGATGCCATGCCGTTACAACGAAGTTAAAAAAGTCGTAAGGGTGCTGAGTATCTATGACTCTCTCACGCTCGTACTTCAGTTTATCTCTAAGATCGTTAACTGTTTCAATTCCGACTTTCAAAGCTACTCCCCATACTGTTGCATAACGCCCAATTAAGGGGTGAACAACGCCTCCACCCAGCCTAAAGCATTGTACCTTAAACACTAAATTTGAAGTAGAACCCCAAATGCCAAGCGTTGAGAATCCCTCTTAAATTGTTTGTTATGCCACCTGATGGACAAATAATGCTTTACTTGTCCCCATTTTGTCCCTACCATTAACCATGAACTAAGTCACTTATTGATTTAGTTTTACCATTCACCAGTTATACAAAACGTATAACCTAACAATTAAGGAGTCATGAACATGCATAGAGAAATAAGATGATGATATGTATGGAAAGTTTCTCATCTTGTTGTGGCCGAGACCTACATACATCATTCCTAATGTAGATGAGAAGCAATGGCCTATTCCTTAAGGAAATGGCTCATGACAATGAAAACTTTTAACTTTATTAATTGCGAAGTAAAAATCGAGAAACTAACTAATGAGGATACAGAAATGTTAAATCAGCAGTTCGATTACGCTGTCAATGCAACTAAAGAAGTTGAATACCCCATGGCAAAAAAGAAAGTGATGCGTTGGAAGGACAAGATCTGTTGGCCTAACATTATCACTGGAGCAATCTTTTCTTTGATGCTAAGCCTTATTGTGGGCATGTTTTTATAAAAAATAATTAAGACTGTCGGTGTTGGGTAAAATCAACATCGACTCTTTAAGGGGCATTAATGAAATTATCTAAAGCAGATCGTCGAGTTAGAATCACGACTGAACTTGAAGATAAAATTCTTAAACTAGCTGGAACAACTAAGTTTAATGACGCTTTACCGACTCTTGAAAAGGCGATTGATGTTTATCAAGAGATGAAAGATAAAGGCTTAACTGAATCTTTCGAACAAGCAATAAAAATGTACACTTTACTGAAACAGGCTCAAGAGTCAGGCTCTAAATTTTATGAAATAGATAAAGATGGAGAACGCTATATTGTCAGATTCATTTAATCAAATGCTGCCCTTTGTAGTTGGGTGGCATAACGCCGCGTTAAGGGGCAGCAACGCGCCACCACCAAACTTCAATTTAACACCGTAAACACAAATACCAAGACTTGAGCCAAACTCACCACGCGTTGACTGTCCCTCTTGAACGCTTTGTTATGAGCGTGGTTTAATCATATGCACGAACTGCTTGTCTTGACATACTACTTGAAAACCAAACCTTGAATACAACTGACCTACCCGATTGCCTTGTAAATAACAAAGCTTTATAGGCAAGGACTTTTCATGCGCTAGTTCAACAACACCTTTTAAAATTTTGCTGCCTAAGCCTTTCCCTTGAAACTGCGGCAGTAAGAAAAAGCGTCCAAAATATAAGTAATCGGAATGTTCTTGTACCAAGTAACTACCGATAGATTCACCATTTATTTCAATAATTTTAGGCTTACCATCTTCCCACTCTTGTCGATGGATATCCCGTTAAACACATTCATCCCAACCGAAAACCGTATTAATTGGTTCATACTCAGCCGCTTTCTTAAGCTCGAATAGGAATTCATAGTCACCTAATTCAGCTTGACGAGCTACAAACAAAATACTCTCCAGACTCTTTATCGTTGAAAGCTCATAACGCCGCATTAAGGTGTGAGCAACGCTAACACGAAACCCAACCATACCACCGTAAACACTAAACCCAACGATGGAATGAAAAATGCCAAGCGTTGGGAATCACTCTTAAATGCTTTGTTAAGTGTATTTTGACTCCACATATCCTTTAAGAGTATTTACACCAAAAAACAGCGTAATCATCCCGAAAACTATCGGGACTAAATAAAACACCCAACCAATTGAATTTATGATTGCTACATTCGTTGGTGAACCAGAATCAACCCCACTTAGCATTCCAACAGCGAATTTAACTGCAAACAACGTAAGTACAATAAACAATATTGTGGCAAAAAGGCTCACCTGCCAAAACTGCTTACTCAGATCAACCAGTTCATTAAACACATGTTCTATCGAAGATTTCCTTGCCAATTTAGCCTCCTTACTTGTAGATACACTTAACGCCGCGTTAAGGGGTGAACAACGCTATACCACCCAACTTAAACCATTGTGCCATAAACACAAAAGCCAAACTTTGAACCAAAACTGCCAAGCGTTGAGAATCCCTCTTGAACGCCTTGTTATGCGTGCGTTACCCGCATATTTTTAACCAATCTTTCTTAGTTGGCATCGTATCAAACTGCGGTATACCGTCATTTATGAAACCAACATCCCAACTTGCGCGAGAACCGACATAAACATGAGCAGAAACTTTCGTCTCCACAGGCTCGGACAATAGACCTGCGGGCACCCAATATGAATCACCGCTTGAGCTAATATTTGGTACTGGGCAACCACACTGACAACAAAACTCAGATTTAAAACCTGAGCTTGTGGAGAATGACCTAATTTGATGTTCGCCGGAACGCCACTTAAAACTTGATGCTTTAACAATCAACGCTGAGTTTGATGAAGAACCCGATATCTTGCGACACAGAGAACAATGGCATTGATAGATGGCTGGTAATTCGCCTGACAACTCAAACGAAACCTCTCCACACAAACAGTTTCCTTTCAAATTTAATTCTTCCTTGTTAATTAGTACGCATAACGCCGCGTTAAGGGGCAGCAACGCGCTACCACTAAACTTCAATTTACCACCGTAAACACAGATGCCAAGATTTGAACCAAAGTCGCCACGCGTTGACTGTCCCTCTTGAACGCTTTGTTATGCGCTCATTGCGTTTCACCACTTGATTTCACTGCCGCCTTCTACAACATACCCAGATTCGATTAGCGATGTCATTACTCTGACCTTACTCGCGTCAAGTCCGTAGTACTCTGAGATAGCGCTCGATAACCCAAGTTGGAGCAAACTTATCGACTTGCTCGGCCAAATAGTGGGTAGATTTAACGAACAAACAGCTAAATACTCTTTTCCAAATTGCGCCTCACCCGTACAACCATTACCGTCATTTCTGAAGTATCTAACCCGGAGTGTTTTCCCCACAATTCAATCATATTGACTGAACTAATCGATTTATCAGGCGCATTAGGCGATAAAATGCAGTTTGCTATAGGCATATCGAACTCCGTTTATGTAGTGACGCATAACGCCGCGTTAAGTAGTGAGCAACGCTACCACCTAACCTAAACCGTTGCACCGTAAACACAAAACTCAAATTGGACGAAAAATGCCACGCGTTGCGAATCTGCCTTAAACGCTTTGTTATGTGCTATTTCCCTAAGCATAACTTTATTACCTCTAAACCTAGGGTTAGAGCTGCAATGATAACCGCTGCTAAAGTAAGCCGATTAAGGCTAGTTGTTAATTTAGTTGACGAATCATTAGCTTTGTTTATTTCGTGACTTAAAGCCTCAATATTTTTTACTAGAGCTTCTTGTGCTGAAGCCGATTTGTTGTGAGACGAAAATACCCGGTTGGTTGCTAATGTTTCGTAGAAAGTTTTTTCGACATCACCCAATGTCCTTTCCTTTGATTCATTATTCAAAACTGACCTCCAGATTTTGCTAGCACATAACGCCGCATTAAGGTGTGAGCAACGCTACCACAAAACTAGACCATACCACCGTAAACACAAAACCCAACGATGACACCAAAAATGCCAAGCGTTGGGAATCACTCTTAAATGCTTTGTTAAAACGCAGTTTTACACATCATCTTCCGACAACATTTGACGACAATTACGAACTGTTAGTACGCGGATTTCATGACTTAAGCTGTAGATAATACGATAGTGACCAAAAATAATTTCACGATAATTCGTATGAGGCATTTCAGGAACAAAGCGCCCCATCTCAGGCATACTGCCAAGTAGTTCAGTTTTGTCAAAAACTTCGTTTACCCACTTTTCTGCCACAGATGGGTTATCCAAAGAAATGAACTCCGCTGCATCGCCTAACTTTTGAAGCGCTAATGGAGACCAAACTACTTTCATTTTTTAATGCGCCCCAAAACTTGAGCACGCGCATCATCATTGGAGACGCCAAGACCTGAAGCTAATTGAGCTTCCGCTGTTCGCATTTCTTCCAGTAATTCGATTTTCTCTTGCATTGCTTCATACTCAGCAACGTCAAGGACAACAGCAACACCTTTGCCACGTTGAGTAATTACCAATGGACGGCGAGTCTCATTGATTTGTTTGATGTAAGAAGCTACACCTGCGCGAAACTCAGACAACGGCTGAATGTCTTGATCGAAATGAATACGACTCATATTGAACTCCAACTGGTACAAAATAACGTACAAATAATAGTTCAACTAACAGTTATGAGCAAGAAATTGATTCTGCGTTATAACGCCCTGTTAAGGGGTGAGCAACGCAATACCGATGTCTCCGCATACCACCTTAAACACTAAAATCAACGCATAGTGAAAATGCCACGCGTTGCGAATCCCTCTTGAACAGTTTGTTAGCTAATTTACTACAACGATTGTTTTCGCCAGTTTGTCACCTAATCTCTGTCTTCTTTTACCTAGAATAAAGAGCGCGTCAATCATGCCGATTATTGGTGTCAAAACATTGCGGAAAAATGACTGAGGGAAACTACAACTTTTTCCTGTAACAGAATCTATAACTGAGATACCTAGTAGCTTCTTACCGAGGCTTTGACCTTTTGCGAAACCATCAGAAAGTAGGAAATAAAAAGCAGCGGCAGAAAAGGCGATTAAGCCAGATGAGTCTTGGGAGAAACCAATTAATGTACCGAGCCAAAGAAAGAAAATGAATATTGCGGCACTTATTGCGCCATCAATGATTTGTCCTAAATACCGAAGACCCGGGCTTGCAAGCCTATGCGATTCGATAATCGAATCTCTGTCTGTTTCCACTTACTTTTCCTCCATGTGAGTTAGATGTCGAATAAATTTGCTAACGCCGCATTAAGGTGCGAACAACGCAAAACACCTAACCCAAACCATTGCACCTTAAACACTAAAGCCAAGTTTAAACTGAGATCGCCAAGCGTTGTGAGTCACTCTTAAATGCTTTGTTAGGCGCTTCACGCAAATAGTTAAAATTGGATTTTTAAAACCACCCTTTGGGAAAAAGAAATACACGTAATCCACTGAATTTAATTAAAACCCAAATGCTGAAACGACTAAGTTTCTGAAACCTACTGCAACCAAAACACCAAAGAAATTGGCTTTTCAGCGCATAAAAATGGATTTTGGAAAGACTAACTTTCAATGCAAAATTTCAGCCAATAGACCCGTTTCGACGACAGACAAACTTGAAGCGATTTGAGCCCAAGAAACTAACAACAAACCGATTACAAAGCTGAATGAGGCAACCCGCAAACTTTGATATGTTTTACGGGTTGAGTGATTCATGAACTTGGGTAGATAAGGCCAAATTGCCGAAAAACCAGAGCAAATGGCCAAAGAGAAATTAAAAACTTGAACCAAGAAATTTCTTACTGCACCTAACGCCTTGTTAAGGTGTGAGGCACGCAATACCTGAGCTTCCGCATACCACCCTAACCACTAAAACCAACGCATAGTAAAAATGCCACGCGTGCCGAATCACTCTTGAACAATTTGTTATGTGCGTTGCCAACCTTTAGCTACTAAATACTTATCAGGGATCCTTAAGCGAACTTCTTCATCAATTTCGGCGAGAGCATCGGTCAAATCTAGATAACTAACTTTACGTGATAAAAGGCTGAAACTTATACCTTTAGACACTTCACTGAAAAATAGGCTATTTCGCTCAAAATTGATCCTAACTACGGAATACTTATAAAGGGAAAACTCAAGTACAAACCTCTGAAATGGTATGTTAGTACTTTCTGAAGTACAAAAGTCATCGGCAGCACTCCCCCAGTAATCAGATATTTGAGTGACTATGCTCGCTTCAATTTCGTCGATATCCATTCGATGATCCATAATGTTGATAGCTCCAAGCACATAACGCCCAATTAAGGTGTGAGTAACGCAACTACCGAACTCAACATAGCCATCGTAACCACCAAACTCAAATTTCACACCAAAAATGCCAAGCGTTAGGAATCACTCTTAAATTGTTTGTTATGTGCATCCCAGAACTCTACAGAAAATAGCTCATCAGTTTTTAGTGCAACAACCTGATCAGATATGTCTGCATTCTCATCCATACGATTGAATTCAAGACAGTTACTTATTTTAATTTCACCTGTAGCGGTATCAGCTACTCCAGACAATAATCGAAAAACTGCTAAGACTTGGCTTTTCTCAGCAGGATGAAATTCGTTAATGTACCCCACATAAAAAACACCATTGTTAAAAGTAAACTTCAATGGAACTCCCTTTTTAATTGACTGAAGATACATTTTTGAAAACTGATTTCCATATCCCTCTACTAGTTTAAGCTGCTTGTCCATGGTGTAGCGCCTATTTATAGCAACGGGGATTAACGCAATAACCACAACAACAAGAAAAACCGTGCCACTATATTGATGTGGAAATATGGATTTAAACCAATCGATTATAGGGGATAGCCATGCAATGTTAAGCAGAACCCCTTTAAGAAGAGTTGCGAGAATAAGAGCGAACGAAACGGCCACAAGGCCTATGACCGGCGCTTCACCAGATACACGGCTCCATTCGAGTGTTTGTGTTCTAATTTTTAGAGGGATTAACGAATACTGTAAATAGAGCCCTACCGCGAGAAGGTACAATAAATATATTTCTTTAAACAAAGAAGCCTCCTAATATCATTTAATCACATAACGCCCAATTAAGGGGTGAACAACGCTACCACCCACACCTAAAGCATTGTGCCATAAACACTAAATTTGAAGTAGAGACAAAAATGCCAAGCGTTGAGAATCCCTCTTAAATTGCTTGTTAGCCGTACATTGCCCAACGGAAATACGGACGCTGACCATCCATCCTTTCGACTTCTGCGCCTAACTTCTTGTAGAATTGGTGTGCTTTGGTGTTGTATGGGCTAGCTGTCCAAGAAATATGAGAAGTTAATGACTTTTGAGCTTCCGTTTTCAAAGCATACATAAGTTCAGAACCGTAGCCCTTTGATCGGTGCTTACCAACAACTAGAAGATCATCAAGCCAAATAGACGGCTCGCCTCGAAAGGAAGAGTAACGATAATGAAACAAGGCGAAACCCTGAACTTCGCCATCGACTTCCAATAGCAAAGCATGGGCAAACGGATAGTCACCAAATAAGGTTCGTTCAATTTTCTCTTTAGTTGCGGAGATTTCGCCGTCGAACCCTCTCATACTCCGGTCAAATTCAGCTTTGTGTCCAATAAGTTCTAGCAACTTACCGGAGTCTTGCTTGATCGCTTTCCTTACGTTCACTTTGTTCTCCATAACTCAAATTTCTGGTTGTCGGCTAACGCCTTGCTAAGGTGTGAGTAACGCAATACAAAAGCTACCGCACAGCGCCTTAATCACATAAGCCACCGCAAAGTAAAAATGCCACGCGTTACGAATCACTCTTAAGCAATTTGTTAGTACATGCGCTACTTCTATTTATGCGCTCCAAGATATTGAAAAGCGGCATGATATGAAAGGCTTTGAACACTGAAGTGAGACGGGCAGCTACAAAACTTAAACTCGGTTAAGAGACGAGAGTTGGCTAGAAGAAAAACGTACTGAACTGCCCTACTTTCATTAACTTCAAATTAGAAAAGGATTCTTTCCTCGTACTTGAACAGCCACGCTAAAAGTAATCAAGGTTCTCTCAAAAACCACCACGAAAATGAAGAAGCACCAAAGAAATAGGCTCAGAGTTAGAAGCCGTAAACGGTGAAATCAAAGCGAACACTCCGCATATAGTGCCACCGGAAAGAACGTGAAAGGCACTAACTGAAAGGTGTAAAGACGAGCGCCAAAACAGATAAACACCAAAACTTATGACCTTTGATGCCAAACCCGTACTAACGCCCTGTTAAGGTGTGAGCAACGCAATACCAATGCCGCCGCATACCACCTTAAACACAAAACGCAACGCATAGTAAAAATGCCACGCGTTGCGAATCACTCTTAAACAGTTTGTTAGGCTAATTATTTTCTGCGAACTTATGTTTAACTAACATACTCTTACCGTTTTCTAAAACCTTGCGACCTTCTACCAAATATTCAATTTTTGTGGTTTCATCTCTTTCGAATGCGGTTACGGTAACAACACCGTTGTTAAACTCGACATTATCGACCCCACCACATGCATTCAGCGCAGGACTAAAAGAAGCCTCTCCTTCAGATAGTTTCACAATCGATAAAACCTCTGCACACCCTCTGCCACCAGTAACGCCACGTAAAACAATATAATTGGAGTCATCAGACATACCTAGTAGCTGACCATCAACTTCCAGAAACTCACTATTACCTAACGACTTACCGTTGAGTTTATATGATTGGTAGTACAAGCCATCAGCTTCAATTTGAAAATCGCCAAAAGAAGTGGTGATAACATTTTGAGCATTTACTGAACAAGCTACAACTAACGTTGTTAACGTTAAAATTTTATTTTTCATTATTTTCCTCATTATTATTTTATTAGCCTAACGCCTTGTTAAGGTGTGAGGCACGCAATACCTAAGCCACCGCATACCACCTTAACCACTGAACCTAACGCATAGTAAAAATGCCACGCGTGCCGAATCACTCTTGAACAATTTGTTAGCTTTCTAGCCAACGAAGTACGCTGAATCATTTTCTGCAAACAAACAATCCAACGGGTAAGGCAGCTCAAGCCTTGGCATATTTCCTTTTGAAAACCATTTAAGGCATACCATTTCATCATCAAGTGCGGATTGAGAACAACTTTCTACTACACATTTGAACATGATGACTGTGTATTCAACTTGATCACCATTTGGGTATGTAAAACCAAAACCCTCACCGCCGAATACACCAAGTAGGCGTTCTACTTTTACAGCCAAACCTGTTTCCTCGCGAACTTCCCTGATCAATGCTTGCACTGGCGACTCTTGAGGTTCAATCATTCCGGCTGGAAGGCTCCATGTGCCATCTGATTTTTGCTGAAGTAGTAGCTCTTTGTTTTCATTTAAAATGACACCCGCAACGCCGGGGATAAGAAGTGACATTGTTCCAACCTTAGAACGAACCTCTTTGATATAGTCACTTGAGCTCAATTTTCCTCCTTGAAAGCTAACGCCTTGCTAAGGTGTGAGTAACGCAATACAAAAGCTACCGCACAGCGCCTTAATCACATAAACCACCGCAAAGTAAAAATGCCACGCGTTACGAATCACTCTTAAGCAATTTGTTAGTACATGCGCTACTTCTATTTATGCGCTCCAAGATATTGAAAATTGAGATGATATGAAAGGCTTTGAACACTGAAGTGAGACGGGCAGCTACAAAACTTAAACTCGGTTAAGAGGCGAAAGTTGGCTAGAAGAAAAACGCACTGAACTGCCCTACTTTTACTGGCTTCAAATTAGAAAAGGATTCGTTCCTCGCACTTCGACGGCAACACCAAAGAAAGACAATTCTGACTTAGTAAAAACCACGAAAGAGAAGAAGCACCAAAGAAATAGGCTAAGAGTTGGAAACCGTAAACGGTGAAATCAAAGCGAACACACCGCATATAGTGCCACCGGAAAGAACGTGAAAGGTACAAACTGTAAGATGTAAATACGAACACCAAAACAGATAAACACCGAAACTTATGACCTTTGGTGCCAACCCCGTACTAACGCCGCATTAAGGTGTGAGCAACGCTACCACAAGACTAAGCCATGCCACCGTAAACAAAAAAACCAACAATGGAATGAAAAATGCCAAGCGTTGGGAATCACTCTTAAATGCTTTGTTATGTGGCTATCCTACATATTTATTTAGTATTGTATAACTTTCGTAAGGATTAAATTTATCACACAATGCATTAGATAACTCCAAAGGAAGCGGGTTGTTAAGATTTTCAAAAAAGACGTATTCTTTATATCGCTCCTCTGGCTGAGTTTCAAAATGTAGAATACATAGATTGTAACTACTGTCTCTTATGAATTTTCCGTCACTTTTTACTCTAGTTATCTTGTGACGAGCACCGTCAAAACGATTACCTTCAAACACTAAGTCCCCACGTTTTCCATAAAATGCATTAAAAATGAAGCCGCTATGGATTCCATCATAAAGGTTGCCATTACTAGGCAAACATTCAATTGGTCTACAGAGAAACGACATATTTTTGAACGACATCACTAGTATTTTGTACTGATAATCCTTTACTTGCTTGGAGCCCTTTTTCTTTTTAATTTTTTCTATAATTTCATTAGTCTGAATAGTGCCAAATGGCGCAACTTCAGAAAAAGAACTGAATACCCCACCCTGAGGGTTTTGTTTTTCCCACTCTTTTTGTGCTTTTTTACGTGCAACGGTATCCAAATTTCTTTGCTTTTCAGACTCAGCGGCTTCATTAACTGACACACATTCAAAAACAACATCCACCCCTTTAATTTTCGCTAGAAAATCGGGGCTTACAGCGACATCGGTTTCGTCTAGAAATTTACCGTTGTCGAAGATTGGATTTAGTACATGAAGTTCATTAATGAAGTTTTGAATATTGACGTTCTTCTTTTCATCACGAAAGCGTTTTAATCTATCCAAGCTTATTGTTTTCTTTTTAATTGCTTGAGAAAAACACTCTTCTATTCCTAGTTCATCCCTCATATACAAAATACGGAAGAAAGGGTTTATGGTTGCTCGTTTAGCAAGAGCACCTTGCTCTTTTTTTAACTCTTCAATGTACTCTGAACCAAGAACCTCAAATAAAGTAGGAAACTCTTGCTCTATTTCTTTGACCGATTTCATCGGAATTTTCTCCTGCCACATAACGCCCTGTTAAGGTGTGAGCAACGCAATGCCGAAGCTCCCGCATACCACCTTAAACACCAATCGTAACGCATAGTAAAAATGCCACGCGTTGCGAATCACTCTTAAACAGATTGTTATGTGCTAGCGATATCCGCTGTTTCACATTCTCTATAGAGGCGCTTCAAGTTTTCGTGAAACCATTCTACAGCCTCAAGGCTTACTTTATTTTTGATCTCGGTCATTTCGAAATCTTCAATCGATTTAGGGTGCATCAACGAGTTCCTGATTTCGATAAACTCACCTAGACTTGCCCATCGATGGTCACTGGTATTAGGTTCAAAGTCTAATTTGTGTAACTTCCCAAAACACCTGAAAAGAAAGAGAATATTAGACTTAAGTGATTGAAAAGAATCACGCTCTTTGATTCTTCCTTTGTAGTCTAGGCCTACGGATTTTTCCCTCAGCAACATAATTTCGTTAGCATCAAAAATATCCGGGACATCTTCTAGGGCAGCTAGACAAACTAACCTAAGTTGATAGGTAACTCCTTCAATGTATGCCGCGCTTGTTCGATAAAGGGTTCGCAGAGCAAAACGAGATTTAACGCTTAATCCAAAGTCTCTTGCTGCACGTACGTCTTCTAGAAGTAGTTGATGAAACATCCACATTTCATCATTTGCTTTCTCAACTTTCACTCAAAATTCCTTCTGACACATAACGCCCTGTTAAGGTGTGAGCAACGCAATACCGATGCTTCCGCATACCACCTTAAACACCAAACGCAACGCATAGTAAAAATGCCACGCGTTGCGAATCACTCTTAAACAGATTGTTAGTTGCATGCTTCGTCTGGCACTGTATCAACTTTTTTCTTGGCTTTTTCCTGCATTATTTTATTCAGAATTGAGTTTGATGGATAAAGAACTTTTGCGCTCGGAACCTCTGTTGACGCAGGGTCCAAGTGTGAATCTTGATCATCAAAAAAGATATGTGGCTTAAAAGCCTTTAGAAAGCGACTTTTCTCTAAACCTCCAAGAAAAAATGCTTGGTCAATATACACATTCCAACTACGAAGGGTTTTTATAACTCTCATTTCCGCAGGGCTATTTCGCGCAGTCATAATAGCCAATTTTACAGGAGAATATTCAATACGCCCAGGCAACCTTTCTTGTACTTTTGATAGTTTTTTTAGAAGGTTAGCATATGGCCCCTCTTGTAAAGGGATATCCTGTTTTTCATTTTCACTACGCCAGAACTCTTCTAACCCATCCGTTTGGTTAACAATTTCACTGTCTTCGCTAAAAAGCACAGCATCCGCATCAAAAGCAAAGCGAACTTGCTCTTCGTTCAAACTCGCCTCTGACTGAGGGGGCCTTTTAACTAATGCCGAGGCACATACCCCACTATCGATGACCTCTTGAGCATCTTGCTCGTTGGTAGTTAGAAATAAGTCGACATAAAAAGCGTCTAAATAGATCGAACTCGCTTCACCAGCTGTAAATGCTGAACGCGTAATAGGAAGTTTTCTCCTACGAATTTCATTCAATACTCTAAAGCCAGTTTCCGGACTATTCCTTGAAATAACAACTACCTCGACTATCGGCGCATTATCTTCCGGACTTTTGTGCGTATTGAGATTTAGCAGTGACCTTACTAACGGCATAGCTGTACCATCATTTAGAGGTTCATCTTCGTGCTCAAGCATATATGTTCGATATTCGTCTATCGCTGTGTTTGGATCTGTTTTGTTTTTTTCTCTAAAGATCTCATCAGCTTCAGATAAATCAAATAGTGCAGTAGCTGAAATCCCAACAACCAAAGTTTCTGTTAAATCTATTGGCATAATCCTTTCCCTTTCTGACATATTAAAATTTTTCTATGACGCAACTAACGCCTTGCTAAGGTGTGAGTAACGCAATACAAAAGCTACCGCACAGCGCCTTAATCACATAAGCCACCGCAAAGTAAAAATGCCACGCGTTACGAATCACTCTTAAGCAATTTGTTAGTACATGCGCTACTTCTATTTATGCGCTCCAAGATATTGAAAAGTGGCATAATATGAAAGGCTTTGAACACTGAAGTGAGACGGGCAGCTACAAAACTTTACCTCGATTGAAAGACGAAAGTTGGCTAGAAGAAAAATGCATTGAACTGCCCTACTTTCACTGACTTCAAATTAGAAAAGGATTCGATCCTCGCACTTCGACGGCAATACCAAAGAAAGACAATTCTGACTTAGTAAAAGCCACGAAAGAGAAGAAGCGCTAAAGAAATAGGGTAAGAGTTAGACACCGTAAATGGTGAAATCAAAGCAAACACTCCGCATATAGTGCCACCGGAAAGAACGTGAAAGGTACAAACTGAAAGGTGTAAAGACAAACGCCAAAACAGATAAACACCAAAACTTATGACCTTTGATGACAAACCCGTACTAACGCCCAATTAAGTAGTGAGCAACGCAATATAAAAGCTGCCGCATTGCGCCTTAAACACAAAACGCACTGCAAACCATAACTGCCACGCGTTGCGAATCTGCTTAAATTGTTTGTTATGCGATTTGTACGCATACGCTAAATTGACCAACGAAAACATTACCCTAAACACGAAAAACTACCAACGCGCAGATAACTTTTTGTGATTCAAGAACCAGCGAATTCAACATTTCGTAAAAAGGTCGCCACAAGTGCGGAACGCTGATTTAAAGCGAAGAATTAGCTTTTGCTTGAGAGAAACTCAACGAACCGAAATTTCAGCGAAGACCTACTTTCCGTAAACTTGCCCTTTCCACACTTTGTACCCGACAAACTTTCCACTACCAAATGCAATTTTTAATGAGGCAACTTCACGAACTTTGGCATGTTTTACGGTTTGAGTGATTGAAAAATTTGAGCCGAAAATACTGATTTGCCGAAACCAAAAAACGAATTGCCAAAGAGAACGCAATTGAAGATAGATTAAAATTTAGCTTTGTCGCATAACGCCGCGTTAAGTAGTGAGCAACGCCACCACGAAACTTAACCATACCACCGTAAACACAAAACCCAACGATGGAATGAAAAATGCCAAGCGTTGGGAATCTGTCTTAAACGCTTTGTTAGGCTTTTTGTTACCACAATCGCTTTTTCTCTAACGTAGTGCCCGTTAATAGCTTGTAGGAATCATTTAAGTACCCATAATAATCAGCTTCTTCTTCAGACAAGCCACATAAGAAGCCTTTTGTGATTTCAGGTGTAGGTGCAAGATCTTCGCCGCTGAGGTAGTCTAAAAGTGTATCTCGATAGTGATTTAATTCTCTAGTTTTAGTATACGTTGCACTGATCGCTTCAAATAATTTTTCATCAAGTTCAGCTATCGAGACTAAAAGCTTTTCATAGACAGAGAAGTCGAACCGGAATATTCCCGACCCAGAGTGCCCATCTTCAAGTTCAGCATGATAATGCTCCAAACCATTCCGAGCGATAATCAATGAGTATTCAACTTCTTTTTGTTCATCTGTATACTCTTTAATCTCTTTTAGTACATTGAAAACCGTCAAAAGAGCCCAATGATTCCGTTCTAGTTCTTCTGCTAGTAGTAACTTGATTGCTCTAGTTTTCCTTTGTTTTTCACGATATTTTTTAACAAGATCAACGCATTCTCTTAGAATAAAGAGTGATATAGCTACCACAACTGTTACTGGTAGCAATGTACCTATCTTATGTAGCCAATCCATTCATGTACTCCTCAATCATGAATATTAACGATGGAAAGCCTAACGCCGCATTAAGGGGTGAACAACGCCACCACCCTACATAAACCATTGTGCCGTAACCACTAAAGCTAATTCAAACCAAAACTGCCAAGCGTTGTGAATCCCTCTTGAATGCTTTGTTAGTTGCCAAACCTAAAGCTTTAATTTGAAGTTAATTACCGCTTTGCCAACGCTAGCTTTATGTACTTTGAAAAACTCAAATCAGGCTCAGTTTCAAAGCGCCTGTTACTGAAACCACTTAGAACAAACAACACCGTAGAAAACGGATTAACCACACCAACAAGCGCTTTTTAGCACACAATGTATCAGAACTTACTTTCAGCAAGTAAATCGATTTCTGAAACAGAAAAGTTAACAGCCAAAGAAACCAAAGCGCGATTTTTGCAAACCCAAATGACTCAAAACCGAATTGCTAAACCTAGTCAAAAACACATGGACATTAGCCCTAAACATTCTGTTTTGGATACGTTTTTCCTCGTTGGCAACTAACGCCGCATTAAGGTGTGAGCAGCGCTTGGCTATACTTGAGCGAAGCGAAAATGCCAAGCGTTGCGAATCACTCTTAAATGCTTTGTTATGTGTAATTAGTTGGAGACTCTAGCCCAACCAATTACTTCTTTGTTCGTTAGCTCACTAATAGAGCCACTCCAGTCTTTATATTGACCGCTCTCAGTTTGGAACTGACCAAAACACTGCGTGGTTCCATTCTCAGTCTGCAAGCGTGATTGATGTACTGAGACAATTTTACCTTTCTCTTTACCAGCTTTATCGATCCAGTACTGGAAACTTGATGCTTTTTCCGTACAACTTGGTCCGTAATGCGCGTACTGCTGATAGACAGACTTACCAGCATTGAATGAAGCAAGTAACACTCCGATAACTATTATTTTTATCACTATAGTTAAGGCTGTATTTGCTTGTTCAAGTGTGACCTTTGAAGTTCTCGATTTTGAATCGTTAACTTCACTTTTTTGTACTTTTACATCTTCCATAATGATTCCTAGCGATTGATTTAAAAAGAAATTTTATAAAAACATCCGTCAACACAATGTGAACACTGACTCATATTACACATAACGCCCTGTTAAGGTGTGAGCAACGCAATACCGATACCTCCGCATACCACCTTAAACACTAAACGCAACGCATAGTAAAAATGCCATGCGTTGCGAATCACTCTTAAACAGTTTGTTATATTTATTTTTTACTACCAATAATATCGAAAGATGCACCAACACTTGCTACAACATATTTAGCGTTGTGTAGTAAAGTGTCGAGTTGCTTTCGGACAAGCAGGTGATCAGAATTAGCATGATATTTCTCACGCGTATGAGGTTGTACAACCACAACATGTGGACTTATCCTTGCGTTTATACCATCTAAAAAGTTTGTAAAATCAGATATATGCTTCTGAGTACCATCTTCCCATACTAAATTCTGTGTCGTCGCTGACACCTTGGACTTAACAGCCTCAAGAAATAGTGTCCTATCCAAGTTCCTGATATTTTTAATTGCTTGGTTTAGTACAATATCATGAGCTCCAACAGATATTTGACGAGTGTCTTTACTGCTACCCGAAGCTTTGATATGAATAAGTGAAAAATGATACTCTCCATTTATATTAACAGCATGAATAAAGTCAGCTTTTTCACCAGAACCATCATCACAAACTAACCACCCCTTGTGCTTTTCAGTCCCTTTCAAATAGGGTAAATCTACATTATGAGGCCAGTTCTGTTTAGTCCAACAAAATAAAGAATTTGTTTTTCCAATTTTATCTAGATCCAATTTATCATCAACATCGAGAGGTTTTTCTTTAGTTACATCAAACCCACTAAAGTCGACCCAAGTAAAATCTTCGAACTTTGCATCGCGATACGTAATTAAGTGGATTTGACCGTCAGAAAGCACATGACCTGATTTATACCAACCTCTCAAAAGCCTAGGAGAATTAAATATACGGCTGAACTTTTTCAGTTTACCTTTCTTACCTTTTACTTCGTTAAGGGAAACATCAAATGAAACTCCTGTTTTTGACAATACAGGCTTGGCTATCACAGTCCCGCACTCAATATTCCCTGCATCATCCTTTAAAGATACTGACAATATAAATGATTCTTTTTTGTCCTCAGGAGACTCTATCAATTCAAAATCATAGTCATCAATTATCTCTTCAAAGAAATCAAATGTCCGCGTAGTTCTTGACTCTGAAGGAATTGTATCAATATCCACAAAAGAGAAATCGTAGGCACCTTGTAAGTCATTAATATCTGTTGTCGAATAAGATAGTGTATGTATTGGGGCAAGTTCTTCCTTAGTAGTGCTACTTACTAGTTTAGATAAACCAATCACTAATCGAATGAAGTTGTCCCAACCTCCTGTTGGTCCTAGCCAAATCGAAGATTTGCTAGGGTTAATTCCTACGGTCCGTTTTTTTTCTTCTAACTTAACCTGAGTTCTGACAGCCGAATAAGCGTAAGTTTGATCACCTATATGATCTATCGCATTAATTAAATCTAATCCTGCTAAGATTTTTGAATCTGGCTTAACCTCTGTTCGTCTATGTATACCATAGAGCCAAAGAGTTTTTATGCCATCCCCCGTGAGAAACGCATAGTTAAGAATTCCTTGTTTTATTCTTTTCAGCCCTAGTTCAGAGTCTTCATCCATATTATCAAGGAACTTATTTTTTAAATCAGGATCTGAGAAGTAAAATGAATATGTAGACTTGTATCTGATAACAGCCGAAAAGTGATGAAGCAAATCCCTTAAATCACTTTCAGGAGCCCAAGATGGCGCACAAGCTTCTTTAAAGAAAAAAGATGCCACTTCAGAATCCTGGTCAATTTGTTCTACTTCAATTTCAGTGCAAGATGATACTTCGATAGAAGTATTGATCATCTCTTTTACTCGCTCAGCAAAATCTTTAACCGTACGATCTTCATCAGGACTGTGAGCAACAAGCACCGACAAATAAGGCTTTACTTCTTCTTTTGTAATTTTCATACCTAACCATCTACTTTAAATAAATATAACGCCGCATTAAGGGGTGAACAACGCCACCACCTAACCTAAAGCATTGTGCCGTAAACACTTAAGCTAATTCAAACCAAAACTGCCAAGCGTTGTGAATCCCTCTTGAATGCCTTGTTAGTTGCCAAACCTAAAGCTTTAATTTGAAGTCGATTGCCGTTTTGCCAACACTAGTTTTATGTGCTTTGAAAAACTCAGTTCAGGCTCAGTTTCAAAGCGCCTGTGACTGAAACCACTTGGAACAAACAGCGCCGTAGAATACAGCCTAACAACACCAAAAAGCTCATTTGAAAAGACAATGCCACAAAGCTGACTTTCAACAAGTAAATCGGCTTCTGAAACGACAAAACCAAAACCACACTAATAAACATCCAACGCAACTTCAGCAAACTTACACCTAAACACAGAATCAGGCAAAAACAGCACAGACCATTAGCCCTAAATGCTCTGCTTTAGCTGCGTTTTTCGCCTTGGCAACTAACGCCCTGCTAAGGGGTGAGCAACGCAATACAAAAGCCGCCGCAAACCACCTTAATCACTAAATTCAACGCATGGTAAAAATGCCACGCGTTGCGAATCCCTCTTGAGCAGTTTGTTAGTCGCGAGGCACCGAGCGACAATTTTAAGCCAAATTAAACTTTGCGAACAACAAACTTTATGTGCTTTGATGCATTTAAGTCAGGCGTAGTCTCAAAGCGGCTACTCAATGAAACCACTTGGAACAAACAACGCCGCAGAAAATGGACTGACAACACCAAAAAGCGCTTTTGGAAATCCAATCTCACAGTACGGACTTTCAACAAAGTCACAGAAACCACGTGGAACTTACCACACCAGAGAAAACGTCCTTTCAGCGAGTAAATCGGCTTTTGTACCCAACAAGCTCACCGAGCGGAGTTGCAACCAAAAACAGATTTTCGATGCCCCTGATCTATCAGCACCAAAGAACAAAACAACCGCTAGGACAATTGCAAAACTTGGACTTAAAACAGCTGAAAATGAGTTTAGACCAACGTCGATGAAGCAGTGAACCGGACAAACAGTTGCCAAATATTTAGCTTAGAAACATAATTTTGACTGCTAGCTTTTTCTGGCGACTAACGCCCTGCTAAGGGGTGAGCAACGCAATACAAAAGCCGCCGCATACCACCTTAATCACTTAAACCAACGCATAGTGAAAATGCCACGCGTTGCGAATCCCTCTTGAGCAGTTTGTTAGTTTGCAAACCCAAGGAGTTGATTTTACGTTATTTTAAATTTTGAAAACAACAAGCTTTATGTGCTTTGATGCACTTAAGTCAGGCTTAGTCTCAAAGCGGCAACTCAATGAAACCACTTGGAACAAGCAACGTGGCAGAAACCGAACTCACAACACCAAAAAACGCTTTTGGAAAACCAATCTCACAGTGCGGACTTTCAACAAAGCCACTGAAACCACGTGAACTTTCCACACCAGAGAAAACACCATTTCAGCGAGTAAATCGGCTTTTGTACCAACAAACTCAACGAGCAGAGTTTCAGCAAAAAAGTTCAACGCAGTTAACCCAAAACTCGCCACATCAAAGAACAAATCAACCGTTGAAACGATACCAATTTTGGATTTTCACCACGCAAGTTAACACTAAAATTGAGAGCCAATACGACAACTTAAACTTTGAACTTTTACCACTAGACCTTGCGATATAGCTACGTTTTTCCTCTTGCAAACTAACGCCGCGTTAAGTAGTGAGCAACGCAAACCACCAGACTTAAGGCATTGTTCCGTAAACACTAAATTCAAAGCAAACCGAAAATGCCGAGCGTTGGGAATCTGCCTTAAACGCTTTGTTAGCACACATTTGTAAGGGGATAATTATTCCAATTTCTCGAATCTGCTATTTGCTAGTGCTGACAATTGAACGCTGTCGATTCTCAATGAGAACTTTTCTAACTTTGATGTGTCTAGTAATTGGCATCCCATACTAACTCTCAGCTTGCTATCCTTTGACAACAGCCCATCATCTACTTCCATGAGCTTGCCAAACACTTTCTCTTCTCTTGTTTGAGCAACAAAATTGTACTTTTCAGTTAACGCTTGAGAATAACCTCGATAAAGAGCGAGACACTTTTCACGTGTCAGGCTTGTTCTGTCTGCTAGTACCGAATAAACCAATTGTTCTTCCAGCAAGATCTGCAATCGAACTGTATCAAAGTGCGATTCTTCGTCTGTCGACTGATCGTATTTAATAACTCGAGTGGGATAAGAAAAATCCAGTTTTAGTTCGTTACTATCAACCGTAGATTCGACTAAGGCAAGTAAAGGAATACTATTGACTACATCTGCTTCCATTATCTCGCTTTCATCGCTACAGGATGCACAAAAGAGAACTAGAGAGGCTATTCCTGCATTTCGAAATTTCATCTAATGTCCTTGTTTCCACCGAGTGTGTGCTAACGCCCTGTTAAGGTGTGAGCAACGCAATACCGATGCCGCCGCATAACACCTTAATCACCTAAACCAACGCATAGTAAAAATGCCACGTGTTGCGAATCACTCTTAAACAGATTGTTATAACTCGATGCTAAAGTTGTTTTCCTCTGCGATATCCCATGCTTTCGCAAACTGCTCTGGTGTCGGAGGTATTACGTCAAACCAGTCATAATTGAATACCTTTTCTCTAGCTTTGTGTAAGTCCCCGATAGTTTCAAAGCCATCACCAGGCAAGCCTGTTTCGGCGTTAACAACCAAAACACTTAAAGGAGGCAGTTTGTTCTGAGCACAAAAGTGAAGAATATGACCTAATTGTCTATCCATTGTCCCCGCTCCCTTATATCCAAGAATATCAGCGACTTCACCGTAAGTAGTAATTTTGCGTTCGTAAGCGAACCCTATCAAAATTTGCCATATCTGAAGAGCTCGGTTTTCAAGGCTCGTATGATTAGAAAAGTATTTGACCATTTAGCTTTCTCCATAGAGTTATAACGCCGCATTAAGTGGTGAGCAACGCATACCACCGAACCTAAATTACTATGCCGTAAACACTAAATTCAAAACAAACCGAAACCGCTAAGCGTTGTGAATCCCTCTTGAATGCTTTGTTAGTTGACAAACTTAAGGCTTTAATTTGAAGTTGATTACCGCTTCGCCAACACTAACTTGACGTGTATTGAGAAACTCAAATCAGGCGCAGTTTCAAAGCGCCTGTTACTGAAACCACTTGGAACAAACAGCGCCGTTGAATACACCCTAACAACACCAAAAAGCTCATTTGAAAAGACAATATCACAGAGCAGACTCTCAACAAATGACTTGGCTTCTAAAACGGAAAGTCCGACCACAAAAAACAAAGCCTGATTTGCACAATCCTGAAAGACTAAAATTTGAAATACAAAACCGAACAAGAAATGCACGAACATTAGCCCTAAACATTCTGCTTTAGCCGCGTTTTTCGCCTTGGCAACTAACGCCCAATTAAGGTGTGAAGCACGCATCCACAACACTCAATTTGAACACCTTAACCACTAAACTTAACCCAAACCGAAAATACCAAGCGTGCTGAATCACTCTTAAATTGTTTGTTATAACCACATGTTCTCACAGACTTCATAGTGGCTAACATGACGATCTGGATTCAGTTTGTACTTTTCATCCTCTGGATACAACTTGGCAACACTGATGTCTTCACCAGAAAATGCTTTAATACATTCAAGATCTTCCCAGTAGGTCAACAACGTGATTTCTGCAATATCGCCTAAATCTCGATTTAGAATTTGAGCACCGAGAAAACCTTGTGTATTAGATGTATCTTTGATTCCTGTCTCGTACAGGTATGCAATAAACCCTTCTTTATATTCTTTAGGGCAAGTAGCTTTCCATTCCCTTGCTATCATACATACTCCATTTATGCCGTGGTTATAACGCCCTGTTAAGGTGTGAGCAACGCAATACCGATGCTTCCGCATACCACCTTAAACACCAAAACCAACGCATAGTAAAAATGCCACGCGTTGCGAATCACTCTTAAACAGTTTGTTATAATTTTCTATCGACTAAACCTCTGTAACATAGTATCAAAATCAACCACTGAGGTGCCTCCAGATGTTTGAGATAGATTCATAGACTTGGCAGATTCATTGACAACCCAACTAGAACCACCTTGTGGAAGTTGACTCGAGTAAAACTCATACAGTTTTTGACGACCATATTTAACTTCAAGTTCTGATATAACCGCCATTATATGGTTGTAAACAACCTTTCCAAACCCGATAGCTTCGTCTACGGATGGAATGTAACCTTTATGAATTACTTTATTTCTAAAGCCACGATCATTGCTGCTTAGCTCTGGTGGTAATTCACCTAGTGATGATAAGTAGAGGTAGGTAAAAGCACCAAGCTGCCTTTCAGATTGATTTGAAACGGTCTTCCACGCTTGATCTGCGAGTTCTGATGTAATGCCAGTGTTCACCATTTGAAACTTTATGAAGAATTCGTAAAAGCGCTCCAGAGCACTAGCAAATGACGAAACCGACTCCCGAGTGTAGCCGTCACCCAAAGCATTCATACCTAAGTCATATAAAATCTCATATTTTGCAGCATTTAACACAACTGAATATTCATGACCTCTCGGACATTTAATTTCGTGTACTCCGCTATCATGGAGCATGTGAGGCGTAAGCCTAAAACTAAGACTCTGCATGCCGCTTCTATTAAATGCTTCTTGCATACAATATGGACATGTGTGATTTATCCTCATGAGGAATCTCCAAAATTATAACGCCGCATTAAGGTGTGAACAACGCGACCACGAAACCCAACCATACCACCGTAAACACTGAACTCAACGAAAGAATGAAAAATGCCAAGCGTTGAGAATCACTCTTAAATGCTTTGTTATGGCGCTGAACTTGAAGTTAACTGCTGAACGTCGATTAGGTCAACTTCCCTACCCAATATTCGTTTGTATTCTACTAACGTATGAACAGGAATAACTTGTAATTCAATGCCTTGGTAGGCTTTGGTTACTGACTTTGAAAAGTCGATTTCAAGTTGATGCCACGAACCATCCACTGAAGATTGAATCTTGGTATGTTGAGCCAAACCTATTTCAATTTTTTGGTCTCGGTAGATTAGCTGAAAATACTCTAAGTCCCAGCCACATTCCGAGTAATGATTTAGTGGTTTAGAAATGTACTGCGAAACGAGAGCTAATATTTTGTTTGCATCAGAGTTTTCGATATAAAGATCGATGTCTGCAACTTCACGGTTGCCACCATGAATTGTCGCCGCCAAGCCACCGACTATTTGATACTCGATATTCTCCGACTCCAAAAGGCCTTTGAGCCAATTCAAGGCTACTTTTACTTTTTTGCTCATATTACTCCCTCAGCCGATTCTGTCCCTGCGCCATAACGCCGCATTAAGGTGTGAGCAGCGCTTGGCTATACTTGAGCGAAGCGAAACTGCCAAGCGTTGCGAATCACTCTTAAGCAATTTGTTAGTACATGCGCTATTTTTATTTATGTACTCCAAGATATTGAAAACTGAGATGATATGAAAGGCTTTGAACACTGAAGTGAGACGGGCAGCTACAAAACTTTACCCCGATCGAAAGACGAAAGTTGGCTAGAAGAAAAACGCACTGAACAGCCCTACTTTCACTTGCTTCAAATTAGAAAAGGATTCTTTCCTCGTACTTCAACAGCCACAACAAAAGTAATCAAGGTTCTTTCAAAAACCACCACGAAAATGAAGAAGCGCCAAAGAAATAGGCTAAGAGTTAGAAGCCGTAAACGGTGAAATCAAAGCGAACACTGCGCATATAGTGCCACCGGAAAGAAAGTGAAAGGCACTAACTCAAAGGTGTAAAGACGAGCGCCAAAACAGATAAACACCAAAACTTATGACCTTTGATGTCAAACCCGTACTAACGCCCTGCTAAGGGGTGAGCAACGCAATACCTAAGCCGCCGCAAACCACCTTAATCACTAAATTCAACGCATAG
>NZ_JAWOWA010000032.1:0-36664 GCF_033340195.1 Vibrio sp. 1457 | reverse complement strand
CAAGACGGTAAACTGCAAATCTTTGCTGGCAACAACAAAGTCGAAGGCGAAGTCGAGTTTTCAGGCGGCCTATCTGGTGAGCTAGGTTTGGGCGAAGGTAAAAAAGTAACGGTAGATACTATCGACGTAACCTCAGTTGGTGGCGCACAAGAATCTGTTGCTATCATCGATGCAGCACTGAAATACGTAGACAGCCACCGCGCAGAGCTGGGTGCATTCCAGAACCGTTTCAACCACGCAATCAGCAATTTGGACAACATTAACGAGAACGTGAATGCGTCGAAGAGCCGTATCAAAGATACTGACTTCGCGAAAGAAACGACGGCAATGACCAAGTCACAAATTCTATCGCAAGCGTCAAGCTCAATCCTTGCGCAAGCGAAACAAGCGCCAAACTCAGCGCTAAGTCTGCTAGGTTAATTTCAAACCTAAGACGAGAACCTTATTGGCTCGTGGTGAGAGATGAGCGAGTAAACCCAGCTTCGGCTGGGTTTTTTTCTGTCTTTTGGGGCCCCAGGATTTCTGCGAATCACGACATTAGAGCTTCATCACATTTCAGTAAGCCAAAGAAAATAATCGCAAAAAATTGAAAATTTCTTCTAAAGGATATTCATCGGTCGCCGTTAAAGGGACTGAGAGAAATGAGATGTACCTAAGTGAGGTGAGAGACACGACGGTACATTCACTAAAGCCTTAAGGAGATCAATTATGGCGATTAACGTTAATACTAACGTTTCTGCGATGACTGCACAGCGTTACCTAAACCAGGCAGCTGACGGTCAACAAAAATCTATGGAGCGTTTGTCTTCGGGTTATAAAATCAATAGCGCGAAAGACGATGCTGCAGGTCTACAGATTTCAAACCGTTTGAATGCACAAAGCCGTGGCCTAGATATGGCAGTGAAAAACGCAAACGACGGTATTTCTATTGCACAGGTTGCTGAAGGTGCAATGAATGAATCTACCAACATCCTACAACGTATGCGTGATCTTTCGCTTCAATCGGCGAACGGCTCTAACTCAAAAGCAGAACGTGTAGCGATCCAAGAAGAAGTAACAGCGCTAAACGACGAGCTAAACCGTATTGCTGAAACTACCTCTTTCGGTGGTAACAAGCTTCTAAACGGTACTTACGGTACTCAATCTTTCCAAATCGGTGCGGACTCAGGTGAAGCCGTGATGCTTTCTATGGGTAACCTACGCTCAGACACTTCAGCAATGGGTGGTAAGAGCTACGCAGCAGAAGAGGGTAAAGACGCATCTTGGACTGTTGGTGAGAAAACAGAGTTCAAAATGAGCTACACCAACAAGCAGGGTGAAGAGAAAGAGCTATCAATCAGCGCTAAGCAAGGCGATGATATTGAGCAGCTAGCGACATACATCAACGGTCAAAACGATGATGTAAAAGCCTCTGTTGGCGAAGATGGCAAACTACAAGTATTTGCTTCTTCTCAAAAAGTTGAAGGTGATGTTGAGTTTTCTGGCAACCTAGCAGACGAGATCGGCTTTGGTGGCCCGAAAGACGTAACAGTGAAAGACATCGACGTAACCACAGTAGCTGGCTCTCAAGAAGCAGTAGCGGTTATCGACGGTGCTCTTAAGTCCGTAGACAGCCAACGAGCTTCACTCGGTGCTTTCCAAAACCGCTTCAACCACGCAATCAGCAACCTAGACAACATTAACGAGAACGTTAACGCGTCTAAAAGCCGTATTAAAGATACTGATTACGCGAAGGAAACCACTGCGATGACTAAGTCGCAAATTCTTCAGCAAGCAAGTACTTCAATCCTGGCTCAAGCGAAGCAGTCTCCATCTGCAGCGCTAAGCTTGTTGGGCTAAGTGGTAAACCCAGCCTGAGGTCAACACCTTAGTGCTGGGGCACCAAAGCGATAGATTCTATCGTTAGCCCATAAGGTGGAAGGGAGATTGTAATGGATATATCCTCCTACGCATCGAACATCCAGCCTTACGGCACGCCAAATGGCACAAAGTTTGCAAATAAAAATGGCAATGATATAGGCACGTCTAGCCCAGCAAATTCAAATGGTGAGATTTCGCCGCAAAAAGCGAAAAACACCGAATACGACTTCTCTGTTCAAGCTGCGCTCGAGATGGCTGAAAGCCGTCAAGAACTGAACAAAGAAGAACGTGAAAAATTGGTCGCGCAAATGAATGAATTTGTCACGTCCATAAACAAAGGAGTCGCATTTCGAGTGGATGAAGAATCCGGACGAGATGTGGTGACGATTTATGAAGCCAATACCGGTGACGTGATTCGTCAAATTCCTGATGAAGAAATGCTAGTGGTATTGCGTCGCCTAGCTGAGCACACAGCCAACAGCGGGTTGTTGACTGAAAAAGTGTAAGTCGTTTTTAGAGGTGATTTGATGAGTTTAGGCCCTTTGGGGATGTCTGGCGGCATGGATATTAATTCCATGGTCAGCAAAATTGTGGATGCCGAACGCGTACCAAAGCAGCAACGCATCGACAACGAACGCACGACAATTAATGCCAGTATCAGTGCTTACGGGCGACTCAGAGAATCATTGGATACGATGAAAAATCTCATGGCGAACTTTCGTCAGGAGAAAGCATTTGCCGTTCGCACTGTCGAAACGACCGATGACAATATCGTATCTGCCACGGCAACCACAGATGCTATCGCTGGCAAATATGCTATCGATGTGTTGCAGCTTGCTCAGAGCCATAAAGTCGCTTCTGACGTATTGCCAGAAGACGCAAAATTTGGCCCTGGTAAGCTGCAGATTTCGCTTGGTGATGAGCGTTTTAATATCGATGTTCGTTCCCGATCTAAGCTCATCGATGTCGTACGTGGCATCAATGGCGCTAAAGATAACCCTGGCGTTCGTGCATCTCTTATTAACGACGTCGAAGGTCCACGCCTTATCCTTGCTTCTAACCTCTCTGGTAAGGATCATCAAATCAGAGTCAGTGTGGAGGCAGAAAAAGGCAACCCTCTTAAATATTTCGAATACCAAACATTTGAAGACCGCGTCAACGCGCTTGAAGAAGCTCGTTCAGCGGCGGAAGATGTCTTAGGTCCTCTTAAATTTCCGGAACAACCAGCAGAAGAGCTGGATGCAAACGGCAATCCTCTACCTCCAGAAGAGCAAAAAGCGGCAGACGATGTACAAGATGATGCATCGCAAGCGCTAATCTCTGCGGCGGGTGCGGAAGCAGCAAAAGCTGGTCAAGAAGCCATTGATGAAGCCAACCGACGCGCGAGTTTACGCCCTGAAGACAGAATTCCAGGGTGGACAGAAACTGCGTCAGGTACTTTGTTGGACTCTTATGAAGAACCAGAGCTCGAACTCGACGAAAAGGCAATAGAGAAGGCACCAGATGTTCCAGGCTGGAATAATGCCGCATCGGGCACCCTAACCGATTCTTACGTTACGACGAAAGAGGCTAAGCAGCTTCTTGAGCAAGAAAAAGCGGAAATCGAGCAAAAAATTGCGAGTGAAAAGCAAGCGTTAGACGAAAAAGTGGCACGTGGTGAACTTTCCGAAGCGCAAGCTAAGCAAATTCATCGCGCTAAACTTGATCCTCAAGAACGTGAGCGTCTGGAAAAAATTGATGAAGCAGAAGCGAAAATCGCAAAGGCACAATCTGCTTTTGAACAATACCTTGGGATGACAGAAGTACAAGCAGGGCAAGATTCAGAAGTACTGCTTGATGGAGTGGCAAAGCTATCTAGCCACAACAATGTGATTGAAGATGCGATCGAAGGTGTTGATTTAACACTAAAAGGCAAATCAGAACCGAATAAACCGCCTGCTGAAATTGGTGTCGAGTACGACCGTCAAAGTGTACGCAACGATATCGAAAACTTTGTGGCAGCGTATAACTCGTTTTATCAAACCTCCCAAGCGTTAGCGAGTGTGGATCCGGTAACGGGTCAAAAAGGGCCGTTGTCAGGTGACAGCACCGTACGCAGTGCAGATTCACGATTAAAATCGGTCTTTTCTACTCGAATCGATAAAGCACCTGAAAACCTAAAGTCCTTAACAGAATTTGGCATTACGACCACACGTCAAGGCACCCTAGAAATCAACTATGACATGCTAGACCGCCAGTTGAACAATAACTTCAACGAGTTAGAAAAGTTCTTCGGTGGCAACACAGGTTTTGCTAAACGAGTCGAAGATGCGATTCACGGTATCACAGGTATTACAGGCAGTATTCGTACTCGAGAAAAAAGTCTCACAGAACAAAACTACCGTTTGAGTGACGATCAAGCGGCATTAGATCGCCGCATGGAAAGCCTAGAGAAGCGTACTCATGCGAAGTTTACCGCGATGCAAGATGCGACCGGTAAAATGCAAGGCCAGTTGGGCGCTTTGATGAGTGCGTTGGGTTAATAAATGCAAAAAGAACTCATGGAAATTAGTGATATAGATCAACTAATTACGCAAGAATTAGAAAAAATTGATTTTAATGCTGAAGAAATTCTTCGCTTGGTCGATATCAGGGAACGGTTATTGCAAAACCTGTTACCAATTATTCATCAAAATCCTTTGGTTAAGCAGGATGCAGAGTGGCAAGCATTGCTAACTCGTACCAAAAGAATTGTCGAGCTGATGCAATCGGAAACGTCAAAGGTCGGAAAAGAGCTCCATAAGTTTCGTTATGGCCAGCGTTCACTTCAGCAGTACAAAAAATTTATTTAAAAGAGGATTACTATGCGCGGTTCTTTGCAAGCATACAAAAAGGTATCAGTCGACAGCCAGCTTAGCGCGGCTTCTCCGCACAAAGTCATTCAAATGCTTATGGCTGGTGCGATTGAGCGCCTTATTCAAGGTAAAGCAGCCATGCAAGCAGGCAATATTCCAGCAAAAGGTGAGCGCTTGGGTAAAGCGTTAGACATCATTATCGCGCTACGCAGCTGTCTATCTATGGATGACGGTGGTGATATTGCTTCAAACTTAGATTCACTGTATGAGTTTATGATCACGCAAATTTCTGCTGCTAACCATCAAAATGAGCCTCAGCTGATCGACGACGTTATTGACATTATCCGTGAGATCAAGTCCGCTTGGGACCAAATCCCAACAGAGTTTCATAATCTTACCGCTGCTGAAGTTGGTATTTAATAGTCAAAACAATGCGTTAAGATACTAGACGAATATATTTGTCAATTGCGCAACGAGTTGTGTAGCAAAGTTTCTATCAAGCTCACACCTCTCCATTGCTTGGTTGCCTTATTTTTATATTCAAATAAAATAGAAGCCATTAGTAGCCCTAATGGCTTTTTTGTTGCTGATTTTCCTATTTTGTCTATCGTAAATTGAGTGTGGTGGTTCTGCCTTCTTTAGCACCCAATTGCGCAAATCAAGGTTTGGCCGCAACGCACCTAAAATAAAGGCAATCATTCTTACTTATGCATGGTTTGGCAAAGCTGCTTGTAATTGATGATGACGCATCAAGTCGTTTAAATTTAAGCAATATATTGGAATTTGTTGGAGAAAATTGCGAAGCGGTCAGTTCTGATCAGCTCAGCGATGTTGATTGGTCTAGCGTATGGTCGTGCTGTATTGTTGGTAATATTCCAGCAGGTCAAGCGGCGAGTACGGTTATCTCTCATTTAAACAGCGCTTACCACATCCCTCTTCTAGTCATGGGCCGTTTTCCTTTGCCTGTTGATGATCTTCCAAATTTTGTTGGTGAACTAGAGCTGCCGCTTAATTACCCACAGCTTAGTGAAGCGTTACGCCACTGCAAAGATTTTCTGGGGCGAAAAGGAGTGAATGTTGTTGCTAGTGCACGCAAAAACACGCTTTTTCGCAGCTTAGTTGGTCAAAGTAGAGGTATTCAAGAAGTTCGACACCTGATCGAGCAAGTATCAAACACGGAAGCAAACGTGTTGATCTTAGGTGAGTCCGGTACGGGTAAAGAAGTTGTTGCGCGTAACATCCACTATCATTCTTCATACCGCGATGGCGCTTTTGTACCTATTAACTGTGGTGCAATACCGCCTGAGCTCCTAGAAAGCGAATTATTTGGTCACGAAAAAGGCGCGTTTACTGGTGCGTTAACTGCCCGTAAAGGTCGATTTGAGCTCGCAGATGGTGGCACTATCTTTCTTGATGAGATTGGCGATATGCCAATGTCGATGCAAGTAAAGTTGCTTCGTGTATTGCAAGAACGCTGCTTTGAACGTGTAGGTGGCAATAGTACCATCAAGGTAAATGTTCGAGTTGTGGCGGCGACACACCGTAATCTAGAAAATATGATTGAAGAAGGCACGTTCCGAGAAGACTTGTTCTATCGTCTGAACGTGTTTCCAATTGAGATGCCAGCGCTGAAAGAGCGCAAACAAGATATACCATTGCTGCTGCAAGAACTGATGACACGTTTAGAGGCGGAAGGCGGACAACCTATCTGCTTTACACCTCGTGCAATCAACTCACTGATGGAGCATAACTGGCCGGGCAACGTACGCGAGTTGGCTAATCTTGTTGAGCGAATGATTATTCTGTATCCAAATAGCTTGGTGGATGTAAACCATCTACCAACCAAATATCGCTACAGTGACATCCCAGAGTTCCAACCAGAGAGCAATCCATTTGTTTCGGTGGAAGAGCAAGAGCGTGATGTATTCCAAGATATCTTCTCTGAAGATTTTAGCTTTGAAGATCAAGACGACCTTGATCACAGCATGAACGCCCCGCAAGCGCTGCCACCGGAAGGGGTTAATTTGAAAGAGCTGCTGGCTGATTTAGAAGTTAATATGATCAGCCAAGCATTAGAAGCGCAGGGTGGCGTTGTAGCGAGAGCGGCCGACATGCTGGGTATGCGACGTACTACGCTGGTGGAAAAAATGCGTAAGTACAACTTACAGCGCTAGGTAAAGTGAAGTTTTAAGACGATATCTGAATTATCACTTGTGCTAGTTAACATCGTTTTTCTGGCATCCAAAACTGTTATCTCTGAGTGTCAACTTATTGTCGATAGCTTAACGTCCTGATAAATATAAAAAATAGCTTGGTACGCTAATTGCTTACCAAGCTATTTTAGTTTTAGCGGCGATATTTCGACAGGCAGTAATGGATAACAACACCAATCAATCCCATTTAGATTCCGTAGAGAATCAGGTTGAGCGCTACAAACAGGTGCTCGATGTGATGCCTGCTGGAGTGATTTTGCTCGATACGTACGGAGTAGTGCGTGAAGCAAATCCAGAAGCGCACCGAATTCTTGAGATTCCACTGGTTAACGAAAAATGGTTCAACGTTATCCAGGCGGTGTTTGACCCACGTGAAGATGATGGCCATGAAGTTTCCCTGCGGAATGGCCGTAAAGTTCGACTCGCCATCTCGGCGTCTACAACAGGTCAATTGATCCTGATTACCGATTTAACCGAAACCCGTTTACTTCAAGCTCGTGTCAGTGATTTACAGCGCTTATCGTCGTTAGGACGTATGGTTGCGTCGCTTGCTCACCAAGTAAGAACGCCGCTGTCGAGCGCTATGTTATATGCATCCAATTTGGGAGCGCCAAATCTTCCTCCAGCGACAAAAGATCGCTTCCAAACCAAATTAATGGATCGACTGCACGATTTGGAAAAGCAGGTTAATGATATGCTGCTTTTTGCTAAAGGTGGTGATAATAAAGTCATTAAGCCATTCACGATTGCCCAGTTGGTAGCGGAATATCAGCCGATGGTCGAAACCGCGCTAAAAAACAACAGTATTGATTACTGCCTAGAAGTGGAAGAAGAACAAACTGAGCTACTAGGCAATGCGAACGCCATTGCATCCGCATTAAGTAATCTGGTCATGAATGCGATTCAAATGTCTGGTAAAGAATCGCAAGTCGATATTTTTTTCCGCCCGGTAAATGGTGAGTTACGCATTTCTGTGCAAGACAGCGGACCGGGTGTGCCCGAAGAACTGCAAGCCAAAATCATGGAGCCATTTTTTACCACACGTTCTCAAGGAACTGGATTAGGGTTGGCAGTTGTTCAAATGGTTTGCCGTGCCCATGACGGTCGATTGGAACTTATTTCAGAGCAGGGTGATGGAGCCTGCTTCACCATGTGCATTCCGCTAGAGCGAGTGCAAACAGAAGCGCAATAAGCGGCTTTTGGTAATAACAATTTCTGGAGAATCATAATGGCGCAAAGCAAAGTGCTGATCGTAGAAGACGATGAAGGTCTTCGTGAAGCCCTAGTCGATACTCTGGCTCTGGCAGGGTATGAGTGGTTGGAAGCGGACTGTGCTGAAGATGCACTGTTAAAGCTGAAATCGAATACGGTTGATATCGTCGTTTCTGATGTGCAAATGGCGGGTATGGGTGGCTTAGCTCTGCTCAAAAGCATCAAGCAGAATTGGCCTAACTTACCAGTATTGCTAATGACGGCGTACGCCAACATTGAAGATGCCGTGTCTGCAATGAAAGATGGCGCAATTGACTACATGGCGAAACCATTTGCACCAGAAGTGTTGCTAAATATGGTCAGTCGTTATGCACCGATAAAAAGTGATGACAACGGTGATGCTATCGTTGCTGATGAGAAAAGTCTGCGTTTACTCGCGTTGGCCGATAAAGTGGCACGTACAGATGCGAATGTTATGGTGCTAGGTCCTAGTGGCTCAGGTAAAGAAGTGATGTCGCGCTATATTCACAACGCGTCAAATCGTAAAAATGGTCCTTTTGTCGCAATTAACTGTGCCGCGATTCCTGACAATATGCTCGAAGCAACACTGTTTGGCTATGAAAAGGGCGCATTTACTGGTGCTGTTCAGGCATGCCCAGGAAAGTTTGAACAAGCGCAAGGTGGCACAATCTTGCTTGATGAAATCAGCGAAATGGACCTGAACCTGCAAGCGAAGTTGTTGCGTGTTTTGCAAGAGCGAGAAGTAGAGCGCCTAGGCAGTCGCAAAAGCATCAAGTTAGATGTTCGTGTGTTAGCGACGAGTAACCGTGATCTTAAGCAATACGTGTCAGAAGGAAACTTCAGAGAGGACTTATATTACCGCCTGAATGTATTCCCAATTGCGTGGCCTGCGCTTAAAGAACGTAAAGGCGATATTGCACCGCTTGCCAAGCATCTTGCTGAGCGTCATTGCAGCAAAATGGGCATGCCAGTGCCTCAATTCTCGACCGTTGCGTTAGAAAAACTATTGCAATACCCTTGGCCGGGTAATGTTCGTGAATTGGATAACGTGGTTCAACGAGCGCTGATATTAAGTGAAAATGGCGACATCGATGCAGAGCACATTTTGCTCGAGGGCGTAGATTGGCAAGATGCCAATAGCTTGCAACACGTGGTGCAAAATGCAGATATGGTCGTGCCCAATGTTAAGCCAGTTGCTCAAGCTGAGAGTGTCAGCCGCCCAGTAACTGGTGGAGAAGGCTTAGGCAGCGAGCTGCGCGATCAAGAATACGCCATTATTTTGGAGACTTTGGTTGAGTGTAATGGTCGACGCAAAGAAATGGCGGAGAAACTGGGTATAAGCCCTCGAACCTTGCGCTATAAGCTTGCCAAAATGCGTGATGCTGGTATAGATATCCCGAATTAACACAGACAACGGCCATAAGACAAAAAGTGTAAGTAAATTGATTGCTAATGTCTTATGGCACGTTAATTGCTGTGTCAATAATCAGTTTTGTTAATAGTCAATCTTTTGGCTTAGAGGTGCTAATGAAAATTGATGGTATTCAGGCAGAAATGCGCGCCATGATGGTAGAAGCAACCAATACGGCTCCTACTGCAAGTGGGGCGAAAGTTGGAGCGGATTTTAACGATCTCCTAACTAAAGCCATCAATAACGTGAACACACTTCAAAAAGCATCTGGTGATTTACAAACCCGTTTTGATCGTGGTGATGCCGATGTATCCCTTTCTGACGTTATGATCGCTCGTAACAAGTCTAGTGTCGCTTTTGATGCGACGGTTCAAATTCGCAATAAACTCGTTGAGGCATATAAAGACCTCATGAACATGCCAGTGTAATTTAGGTAATAAGTGTGGCAGACAAGTCTACAGATTTAACCGTCACTGAAGGCGGCTCAGATGGTGCACTGGTAGCAAGTTCCGATGTGGATGTGGAGAGTCAAAATCCAGATCTAGAGGAGCGCAGTGCGTCAAAATTCGATATGGCAGTGGGCGACCTCGATTTACTTCGTCAGGTTGTGCTTGTGCTGTCGATCTCCATCTGTGTTGCATTGATCGTGATGCTGTTCTTTTGGGTCAAAGAACCGGAGATGCGCCCACTTGGTGCGTATGAGACCGAAGAATTGATCCCCGTTCTGGATTATCTGGACCAGCAGAAAATCAATTATAAGCTTGATGGCAATACTGTTTCTGTTGAATCGAGTGAGTACAACTCGATCAAACTTGGCATGGTTCGTTCCGGCGTTAACCAAGCTACAGAAGCAGGCGATGATATTTTGCTGCAAGACATGGGTTTTGGTGTTTCACAACGTCTCGAGCAAGAGCGTCTCAAACTCAGTCGAGAGCGCCAATTGGCTCAAGCAATTGAAGAAATGAAGCAAGTTCGCAAAGCACGAGTATTATTGGCACTGCCAAAGCACAGCGTGTTTGTGCGTCATAACCAAGAAGCGTCTGCGTCGGTATTTTTGACATTGTCGACAGGCACGAACCTTAAGCAACAAGAAGTGGATTCTATTGTCGACATGGTAGCGAGTGCCGTGCCGGGAATGAAAACTTCTCGAATTACCGTCACAGATCAGCATGGCCGCTTACTCAGCTCAGGCTCCCAAGATCCTGCTTCTGCGGCGCGACGCAAAGAACAAGAATTAGAACGCAGCCAAGAGCAAGCGCTGCGCGAAAAAATTGATTCCGTACTATTACCCATTTTAGGTTATGGCAACTATACGGCGCAGGTTGATATCCAAATGGATTTCAGTGCGGTTGAACAAACTCGCAAACGTTTTGATCCAAACACCCCTGCGACCCGCAGTGAGTACGCACTCGAAGATTACAATAACGGTAACATGGTAGCGGGTATTCCGGGTGCGTTGAGTAATCAGCCTCCAGCGGATGCCTCTATTCCGCAAGATGTGGCTCAAATGAAAGATGGTTCTGTCATGGGGCAGGGGTCAGTTCGTAAAGAGTCCACGCGTAACTTTGAGCTAGATACCACCATCAGCCACGAGCGAAAGCAGACCGGGACGGTGGCTCGTCAGACCGTTTCTGTTGCGATTAAAGACCGTCGTCAAGTTAACCCTGATACGGGTGAAGTGACTTATACCCCAATGTCCGAATCTGAAATCAATGCCATTCGCCAAGTATTAATTGGTACCGTTGGCTTTGATCAAGGCCGTGGCGATTTGCTGAATGTATTGAGTGTAAAGTTTGCTGAGCCAGAGGCTGAGCAGCTAGAAGAACCACCAATTTGGGAGCACCCTAACTTCAGTGATTGGGTTCGTTGGTTCGCAAGTGCATTAGTGATTATTGTGGTTGTGTTGGTTCTGGTTCGCCCAGCAATGAAGAAATTGCTTAACCCTACCAGCGATGATGAAGACGAAATGTACGGACCAGACGGCTTGCCGATTGGTGCGGATGGTGAAACTAGCTTGATTGGCAGTGACATCGAAAGCAGCGAACTGTTCGAGTTTGGCTCAAGTATTGATTTGCCAAACCTTCATAAAGATGAAGATGTATTGAAAGCGGTTCGCGCTCTGGTTGCGAATGAACCTGAACTGGCTGCTCAAGTAGTGAAAAACTGGATGAATGACAATGGCTAACGATATCGTACCTCAAGATGACAACGCCGCGGGAATGCCAGTAGAGCTGGATGTTTCAACCATTACTGGCGAAGAAAAAGCGGCAATTTTGCTACTGAGCCTTAATGAACAAGATGCAGCTGGCATTATCCGTCACCTAGAACCAAAACAGGTTCAGCGTGTTGGTAGTGCGATGGCTCGCGCGAAGGATCTCAGCCAAGACAAGGTATCTGCTGTTCATCGTGCGTTTTTGGAGGATATCCAGAAATACACCAACATTGGTATGGGCAGCGAAGACTTTATGCGTAATGCACTGGTTGCCGCTCTTGGTGAAGACAAAGCCAACAACTTAGTTGACCAGATCCTACTTGGTACGGGCTCAAAAGGCTTGGATTCTTTGAAATGGATGGACCCACGCCAAGTGGCGAGCATTATCGTCAATGAACACCCACAGATTCAAACTATCGTACTGTCTTATTTAGAAGCAGACCAATCTGCAGAGATTTTGTCTCAGTTCCCTGAGCGCGTGCGTTTGGATCTGATGATGCGTATTGCCAACCTTGAAGAAGTTCAGCCATCAGCATTGGCAGAGCTGAACGAAATCATGGAGAAACAGTTCGCGGGTCAAGCGGGTGCACAAGCAGCCAAAATTGGCGGCCTGAAAGCAGCAGCGGAGATCATGAACTACCTAGACAACAACGTCGAAGGTTTGTTGATGGAACAAATTCGCGATCAGGACGAAGACATGGCGACGCAAATCCAAGACCTAATGTTTGTCTTCGAAAACTTAGTCGAGGTGGACGACCAAGGTATTCAGAAGTTGCTGCGTGACGTACCACAAGACGTGCTGCAAAAAGCACTCAAAGGTGCAGATGACTCGTTACGTGAGAAAGTCTTCAAGAACATGTCTAAACGTGCTGCTGATATGATGCGTGATGACATAGAAGCGATGCCGCCAGTACGAGTGGCAGATGTAGAAGCCGCTCAGAAAGAAATCTTAGCAATTGCCCGTCGAATGGCGGATGCTGGTGAGCTCATGTTGTCTGGCGGTGCTGACGAATTCTTATAATTTCTATTGCTTCGCAATTATCCTATTGCGGAGCACCCTCGCTTCTTAATCGAACACACAATAGGTAACCCATGGCTGGCGATAGAAAACGTGGATTTATCCGTCCTGATGAAGATGATTCGATGATCGAACCTCAACGTTGGGGGCTGCCTGATTATGGCGAGCCTAAAGCCAAACAAGCAAAACAAACCGCGTTCAACTATGACCCGGGGTGGGTGCCGAATTTTGATGAGCCTGAAGAAGAGCAGCCACTTGCGCTAACCGAAGAACAAATTGAACTGATTAAGCAAGGTGCTTATCAAGAAGGCTTACATCAAGGTCAGGAAGCTGGCTTTAAGCAAGGTTACGACAAAGGTAAAGAAGAAGGGTTGCAAGCCGGCCATGCTGAAGGTCTTGAGCTCGGAAAAGCTGAAGGGGTGACTGCAGGGCAAGAATACATTCAGCAGCAAGTTGAAACCTTTATGAACTTGGCCAATCAGTTTGCTCAACCTTTGGAGTTGATGAATGCTCAGGTTGAAAAGCAGCTGGTGGATATGGTGCTCTGTTTAGTTAAAGAAGTGGTGCACGTTGAAGTACAAACCAACCCTCAAATTATTTTAGATACGGTGAAGCAGTCGGTCGAAGCGCTACCAATATCAGGCCACCCTATTACCTTGCACCTGAATCCAGAAGATGTCGCGATTATTCGTTCAGCTTATGGTGAAGAAGACCTTAATTGTCGCAACTGGACGTTAGTTGCTGAGCCATCGCTCAATCGAGGTGACGTCCAGATTGAAGCAGGTGAATCAAGCATTAATTATCGCATGGAAGAACGCGTCAAAAGCGTATTGCACAGCTTTTGTGGCGCAAACCGTCATCAAGAGGGTGAGTAATCCATGCAAGCACTCGCTGACCGCTTAAAAAACTACAAAGTTGAAGGCCTTACGACGCGCCCTGTCGCCTCTGGCAAACTGGTGCGTGTGGTTGGGTTAACGTTGGAAGCGACCGGCTGTCGCGCACCAATTGGCAGTTTATGCTTAGTGGAAACCATGTCAGGTCAGATGGAAGCCGAGGTTGTCGGCTTTTCAGGTGACAACCTATTTTTAATGCCAAGCGAACAAATTACGGGCATTTTACCTGGCGCGAGAGTCACCCCTTTAACCAGTGACGCTGGTTTGCCTGTCGGCATGGAGTTACTTGGGCGCGTTATAGACGGGGTTGGGAATCCACTTGATGGACTTGGCCCTTTGTATACCGATCACCGTGCCTCTTTTAATGCCGAACCAATCAACCCATTGGCTCGAAAGCCAATTTCTGAACCGCTCGATGTTGGCCTAAAAGCTATCAATGGTTTGTTGACGGTCGGTAAAGGTCAGCGTATCGGTCTGTTTGCAGGTTCTGGTGTGGGTAAATCGGTCACGCTTGGCATGATGACGCGAGGCACCACCGCACAGGTTGTGGTCGTCGGCCTGATAGGTGAGCGTGGACGTGAAGTTAAAGAGTTCATCGAAGAGATCTTGGGTGAGGACGGTCGTCGCCGCTCAGTGGTGGTCGCGGCGCCTGCCGATGCTTCACCTCTAATGCGCTTAAAGGGGTGCCAAACGGCATTAACGATTGCTGAATACTTCCGGGACCAAGGGTTAGATGTTCTGCTATTGATGGACTCGTTGACTCGTTTTGCACAAGCACAGCGTGAAATCGCACTTTCTGTTGGTGAGCCGCCAGCGACGAAAGGTTACCCGCCTTCTGTATTTGCCAAGCTGCCAGCGCTGGTTGAGCGAGCGGGTAATGGAAGTGCCGAGCAAGGCTCGATTACGGCGTTCTTTACCGTGTTGACCGAAGGGGATGATTTGCAAGATCCGATAGCGGACGCATCGCGAGCTATTCTTGATGGCCATATTGTACTTTCTCGTGAAATGGCGGATGCAGGCCATTATCCGGCGATTGATGTCGAGAAGTCGGTGAGCCGTGTTATGCCGCAAATCACGACCGAAGAGCACGTTCTGATGTCAAAAGCGGTGCGACAGGTCTTGTCTATTTGTCGCAAGAATCAAGATTTGGTCTCGATTGGGGCGTACAAACCGGGTACCGATCCTGCTATTGATGGCGCATTTACTTTGAAACCGAAGTTAGACGAATACTTGCAGCAGAGCATGAAAGAATCAGTGTCATATGATATGTGCGTCAATATGCTTAGAAACATTTTGGGTGGGTAATAGCGCATGAATAATGCGATGGAGTTTCTACTTGAGCAAACTAAGGATCGTGAAGACCAAGCTGTGCTTGCACTGAACAAAGCGCGTTCTGAACTCGAAGATTATTACCGTCAGGTTGAACAAATTGAAAAGTATCGGCTTGATTATTGCCAGCAACTCGTCGACCGTGGTCAGGCGGGCCTAACGGCAAGTCAATATGGACACTTAAATCGATTCCTTACCCAGCTAGATGAAACTTTATCTAAGCAAAAGCAAGCAGAAAGTCATTTCAAAGAGCAGGTTGAAAACTGTAAAGAATATTGGTTAACCGTGCGTAAAGAACGCAAATCCTATGAGTGGATGATAGATAAACGCGAAAAAGAGAAACAACTTGCTGAAGCTAAGCGCGAACAAAAGCAAATGGACGAGTTTTCCACCTTACTTTACAGTCGAAAACCACATCGTTTCTAAACGTTATCGGTTCGATATTGCATTACGGTGTTGCAGTTGACTACATCTCTACCGATTCAAGTAAGGTAACTTTGATTGAGTCTTGTTCAATTAGCTCAAATACCTTCGGTCGAATCTCGCGAACCCACCACTCGTTGTATGTTTTTTCGTAGAGAGCCTGGCGTGCTTGTTCATTGTCGAACTCTCTAAGCCAAACAAAATAGTCATGTCCATCATCACCAGTGTGGACGTAAGTATTCAGTACACGCATGCCTTGTGAGCGTTGATAGGGCAACAGTTCTTCCTTCATCCAACTTAGCCACTGTTCTGTTTTGCCTGCTCTGATTCTATATTGGCGTAATTCTGTGATCTTCAAAGTGATTCCTTAATTGTTAAGTCAAATGTCTGTTTACGCTTATCGTTTTTCAAAGTCAATCAAGTAGCTGTACATCATGTTAGGAACCAGGTTCTCGGATAGTACTGTTGATGTTTGTTCCATAAACATGCCATCTATTAGCTTACCGAGAATTGGCTCAATATTGTGGTGTGATTTTTGCATTTTAGCTGTCAGTGTCGGGTCTTTTTGACCTTTGTTTGCCGCCAGTATTGCTGTCTGTCAGCGATACGCTCAGAGCCACGAGAACGAGAGTTTCTAAATGAGTGTGAATTTGTCCCATGTATCTGCGACTACCAAGACGCCAGTTTCTGATGTGTCCGCTAAAGCGTCCGCAGAGAGCACTGAGAGCAAGGGATTTTTAGAAACGTTAACCGATGCATTTGCTGGTAAACAAAAGCCCGAAAAAGTAGCAACAGAATCGACAGTGGTTGAAGAAAAAGAAAGAGCGGATGTAGGCAGTACTTCTTCTGCTAACGTCTCGGACGAATTGTTGGCGCAAGAAAGCCAAGAATCCGTCAGTGACGGGACCCATGATTTTGATGAAATATCAGCAAACAAACCGAATGCAACCTTAAGTGAAGAAGCAAGTTTACAAAAGGCGAGTAACAGCACACCTTTGGAGAATGATGTTGAAGCTATTGAAAAAGTGAAATCAACATCAATCGATACGAGCAACCCATCAAATACAGTGGACGTAAAAAGCACGATGGGCGAAGGACAACAGCTTCTTGGTCGAATTGAACAAGCGAATCAAACCCTGAATGCGAGTAATGCATCCATCGATAGTGGCAAAGTTTTGCCTCAGAGCGCGAATTTAGTGCATTCGTTCCACGAGCAAGCAACCGTTTCGAAACACCTTGATGAGCTGGCTTTGAATGAAACGCCATCAGTTCATTCGCTTGAACAAGCACAGATGATCCCAGGACAAGACTTAGAGCCAATTTTAGATAAGAATGGTCAACCTATCGATGTCGACAAACTTTCGCCTGAGTTTGCTGCTTGGCAAGAGCTAGAGAAACAAGCCAGCCATCCGACGGCTAAGAGCGCAGTCAGTGGTGAAGTAGCTAATGATCTGTCGCCGTTGTTAACAGACGTTGATGGTTCCAACATCGACGCGCTTCCACGAGTCTCCTTGGATGAACTTGAAGTTATAGATACTAAGTTGGCGCAAGGAAAACCACTGACTCAGCAAGAAGCTCAGATCATTGAAGGGTTGAAACAAGGAAGGATCACGGCGGATATTCCTGAGCAAGACCTTGCCCAATTTGTTGCGCTCCCTAATGACATTAAACAGATTCTCGCAGAGCAACAAGTACAACATAATTTAACTCGCCAGGCTGGACCTATGGCAGTGTCTCAACAAATCCAGCATACAGCGGCTCAAGTACCCCAGCCACAAACTGCTCATAGTGGAGAAAAAGTCGCATTATCTCCAACGCCCGATATGTTGATAGCCGCGCAAGTGCCGACGTCGCTTCAAGGTGTGAAAGACGGAGAGATTAGCCAGAAAGTAATGAACGCAGCATTGGCGACTGGTGCGCTAAAGGCGACTGCGGATAAACAAGATAAGCCGGACCTCCAACATGGCTTCGCTGGACAGCTTCAGGCTATGGCAGGCCAGCAAGGAATTAATGTGCAGCAACAAGCGCGTATTGATGCTGCACAACAAGCTCAGCTTCCGTTGCAACTAACTAAAGAGCTAGCCAACGAGCAAGTTGCGGAAAAAGTGCAAATGATGATGTCGAAGAATCTGAAAAATCTCGATATTCGTCTTGATCCACCAGAGTTAGGTCGTATGCAAATTCGTATGACCATGAATAATGACGTTGCCAATGTACATTTTACAGTGAACAACCCGCAAGCTCGTGACATTATTGAACAGACGCTCCCTCGTTTGAGAGAAATGCTAGCGCAACAAGGTATGCAGCTGGCTGATTCTTCCGTCCAGCAACAAAACAGCGGGCAACAGCAAGGTAGATATACTGCTGAACAACATGGTCAAAGCGCGCAAAGTGGCGGTTTTTCTGGACAGTCCGAAGAGGGTTTTGAATCTGATGTCAATCTGGATTTGAATGTCGCTTCAAAGCGTGATGGAATTAGTTTTTACGCATAAAAGGCCGTTTAACGGCAATGGAATATGGTTACCAAGCAACTCACTAAAACGTCTTGGTAACTCAAAAGAACAATAAGAGACAAGAATGGCAGAAGAACAGTTACAAGGGGCCGATGCGCCGAAAGGAAAAAGCAAGTTACTTATCATCATCATCGCTTTTGTAGTATTACTACTTGGTGGCGGAGCAGCGGCATTTTTTCTAATGGGCTCTGATGAACCTGCTCAGGCTGAATCGTCTCAACAGGCTCAAGTGAAGGCATCGGATGCTGCGCCCATCGCGTATGTGAATCTTCCTCAGGCATTTGTATTTAACGTTACTGGGGATAGCCGCGATAGGCTGGTTCAAATTAAAGCGCAGTTAATGGTTCGCGGTGCAGAAAATGAAGAGTTGGCGCGGTATCATTCGCCACTGATTGAAAGCTCTATGCTATCAACGTTTGCTTCCGCGACGGTTGATCAATTGCGCTCTCCTACAGGACGAGTGGAATTGCGCGATCGTGCTTCCGAAGATATCAAAGCAGCGCTGAATGCTGCGGTCGGTAAGCCAGTGATTGAAAAAGTACTGTTTACAGATTTTGTTATTCAATAGGTAAAACGTGACCGATCTATTAAGCCAAGACGAAATTGATGCGCTATTGCATGGGGTTGACGATGTTGATGACGTCGATGAACCGATAGAAAACGACACTGAGGGTGCCGTCAATTTTGATTTCTCGTCGCAAGACAGAATCGTACGTGGTCGAATGCCGACGCTCGAACTTATCAACGAGCGCTTCGCACGGCACATGCGTATTAGTCTGTTTAATATGCTGCGTAAAACGGCAGAGGTGTCGATCAATGGCGTGCAGATGATGAAGTTTGGTGAATACCAGAACACATTGTACGTGCCAACCAGTTTGAACATGGTGCGTTTTCGTCCGTTAAAAGGCACTGCGTTGATCACCATGGAGGCTCGTTTAGTCTTTATTCTGGTAGAAAACTTCTTTGGCGGTGATGGTCGATTTCACGCCAAAATAGAAGGCCGTGAATTTACCCCAACGGAACGCCGCATCATTCAGTTGTTACTGAAAATTGTATTTGAAGATTATAAAGAAGCGTGGTCGCCAGTGATGGGGGTAGAGTTCGAATATCTCGACTCTGAAGTAAACCCGAGTATGGCAAACATTGTCAGCCCGACAGAAGTGATTGTCGTGAGTTCCTTCCATATAGAAGTTGACGGCGGTGGCGGCGATTTTCATGTCGTTATGCCTTACTCCATGGTTGAGCCTATCCGTGAACTATTGGATGCAGGTGTTCAGTCCGACAAGATGGAAACGGACGTTCGCTGGAGCTCAGCACTACGTGAAGAGATCATGGATTGTCCGGTTAACTTCCGCGTGAACTTGCTCGAAAAAGACATTTCTTTGCGTGATCTCATGGAGCTGCAACCGGGCGATATCATCCCGATTGAAATGCCAGAACATGCGACGATGTTTGTAGAAGACCTACCGACCTATCGCGTAAAAATGGGTCGTTCGGAAGATAAATTAGCGGTGCAAATTTCTGAGGAAATTGAGCGCCCACATGTCGTCAAAACAGATTTAGCTTTCTTAGGTAAAGACATCATGTCCGAGCTTGAGAGTGAAGACGATATAGACCATTAAGATACCTTATAAAACTGACATGCTATGGCATGAGTAAGGCGTAACACAGGATAGAAAAATGGAACCAAGTGACGATCAAAAGCTAGCAGACGAATGGGCAGCCGCTCTTGGCGAAGACCCGTCTGCCCCTTCTGTAGACGTAGATGAAGTATTGGCTGCGCCACTGGAAGAGCTAAAAGACACTTCAAGCCCAATTAGCGAAGATGAGCGTCGTAAACTCGACACTATTATGGATATCCCGGTGACGATTTCGATGGAAGTCGGTCGTTCTCAAATTAGCATTCGGAACCTGTTGCAGCTTAACCAAGGTTCGGTTGTTGAGTTGGATCGTCTAGCCGGTGAGTCGCTCGACGTATTGGTTAACGGTACTTTGATTGCTCACGGCGAAGTCGTGGTCGTCAACGATAAGTTTGGTATCCGTTTGACGGATGTGATCAGCCAAACTGAACGAATTAAGAAGCTGCGTTAAGATGAGTCGTTCAATCAAAATGCGATTGAAGCAAATCACTGGAGCACTGAGCTTAATGCTAAGTGCTCCTTATGCATTTGCTGCCGCACCAAATAATCTGGATCTTGCGACGACACTTGGCTCGCTTGTGCTTGTAATCGGCGTGATTCTTTTGCTGGCTTGGTTGCTGAAACGTATGCAAGTGCCAGCGATGGGACAACAAAAGGGCTTGCGTATAGTGAGTCAGTTGCCAGTGGGTACAAAAGAAAGAATCGCAGTAGTTCAAGTGGGTGAAGAACAGTTTTTGGTTGGGATTACTAGCCAATCGATCCAAACTTTAGCCAAGTTAGATAAGCCACTGAAAGAGGAAGAGTTGGCGACCAATGCTTTTGCGACTCAATTTAGCCAGCTGATCAAAAAACATGACAAAGGGTAATCCAATTCGTTTGCTCCTGAGTACGTTGTTACTTTTTGTCGGCGTGCTGTTTTCTTCATTTACCTTTGCTGAAGCAGAGGAGTCAGCGCTGCCAGATAACTTAGCCGATGGAAGTGGTGTTACAGTTCAGGCTATGCAAAGTGATACTGGTGCTAGCCGTGCTATGTCCGTTTCTAGTGGCGGTGGTATTCCAGCATTCACCATGACCACGAACCCTGATGGCAGTGAAGACTACTCGGTTACACTACAAATTTTAGCGTTAATGACCATGCTTGGCTTCTTGCCTGCCATGGTGATTCTGATGACCTCGTTCACTCGAATTGTAGTGGTGATGTCGATATTGCGTCAGGCAATGGGTTTGCAACAAACGCCTTCTAATCAGGTCATTATTGGTATTGCGCTGTTTTTGACCTTTTTTGTTATGTCTCCTGTCCTGAACGAAATCAACGACAAAGCTGTTCAGCCTTATTTGAACGAGCAAGTCACGGCGCGAGAAGCGTTTGATGCTGCACAAGCGCCAATGAAAGCATTCATGCTTAAACAGACGCGAATCAAAGATTTGGAGACGTTTGTAACCATGTCAGGAGAGCAAGTCGAGAATCCAGAAGATGTGTCGATGGCGGTGTTGATTCCGGCTTTTATCACCTCAGAGCTAAAAACTGCATTCCAAATTGGCTTTATGCTCTTCTTGCCGTTTTTGATTATTGACCTTGTAGTCGCTTCGGTACTGATGGCAATGGGTATGATGATGTTGTCACCAATGATTGTTTCGTTGCCGTTCAAGTTGATGTTGTTCGTATTGGTCGATGGTTGGAACTTGATACTCTCGACACTTGCGGGCAGCTTTGCCCTTTAGATAAGCGCAGATAGAGGATAAGACATGACACCAGAAATGTTTGTCGAGCTTTTCCGTGAAGCACTTTGGATGGTGCTTATCATGGTCTGCGCTATTATCATCCCAAGCTTGCTTATCGGCCTTGTAGTCGCGATTTTTCAAGCTGCGACATCCATCAACGAACAAACATTGAGCTTCTTACCGCGTTTGATTGTCACGCTTTTGGCCCTGATGCTGTTTGGGCATTGGATGACGCAAATGTTGATGGAATATTTCTATGGCTTGATTGAACGCTTACCTCAGGTGCTTTATTAGAGGCGCCTATGGAGTACCCCACTAGCGTTGTCTTAGATTGGATCGCAAACTACTTCTGGCCCTATGTTCGTATCTCATCTATGTTGATGGTGATGACAGTAACCGGGGCCCGATTTGTTTCGCCAAGAATCCGCCTTTACCTCGGTTTAGCCATCACTTTCGCTGTCATGCCAGCCATCCCCGCCGTACCTCAAGACATTGAGCTACTCTCGTTTCGTGGCTTCATGACCATTGCCGAGCAAATGATCATCGGCATAGCGATGGGTATGGTTACTCAATTTATGATTCAAACCTTTGTCCTACTTGGTCAAATATTGGGTATGCAATCAAGTTTGGGCTTTGCTTCTATGGTTGATCCCGCAAATGGTCAGAACACGCCATTGCTTGGCCAGTTATTCATGTTCTTAACGACAATGTTTTTCCTTGCCACCGATGGACACTTAAAAATGCTGCAATTGGTGGTGTTCAGTTTTAAAACTTTGCCGATTGGCTCCGGCTCGCTCAACGCGGTTGATTTCCGTGAAATGGCAGGCTGGCTTGGTATTATGTTCCAAACGGCATTGAGTATGTCTCTATCCGGCATTATTGCACTACTGACCATTAACTTGTCGTTTGGTGTAATGACCCGTGCCGCACCACAGCTGAATATCTTCTCGCTTGGTTTTGCTTTTGCTTTGATGGTGGGTCTATTACTTTGTTGGTACATACTGGCTGGTCTATACAGTCATTATGAAATGTTCTGGACAGTGGGTGAGGCGCAGATTTGTCGGCTTATTCGCTTGGAGTGCTAAGATTTGGCAGAATCAGACGGTCAGGAACGCACCGAAGAAGCCACGCCCCGACGGTTACAACAAGCCAGAGAAAAGGGGCAGGTCGCTCGATCTAAAGAGCTCGCATCAGCATCTGTGCTGATCGTTGGCGCCATTTCATTGATGTGGTTTGGCGAGGCGTTAGCACGTTCATTGTTTTCCATCATGAGCCGTTTATTTGATCTTCAACGAGAAGAGATTTTCGATACTGCAAAACTGTTTGATATCGCTTTGGGCGCGATGAGTGATTTGTTGTTCCCACTATTTTTGGTGTTAGCGACATTGTTTACCGCCGCCATGATTGGAGCAGCAGGTGTGGGAGGAATCAGTTTTTCTGCCCAAGCGGCCATGCCCAAGCTGTCGAAAATGAATCCGCTTAGCGGTTTAAAGCGAATGGTTGGAATGCAAAGTTGGGTAGAGTTGATCAAATCAATCCTTAAAGTGGTTCTGGTCACTGGTGTCGCCATCTATTTGATCCAAGCATCGCAGGCCGATCTGATTCAATTGAGTATGGATGTGTATCCGCAAAACATCTTCCATGCTTTAGATATTTTGCTGAACTTTATTTTGCTGATCAGTTGCTCGCTATTGATTGTGGTTGCCATCGATATTCCATTTCAAATTTGGCAGCACGCCGATCAGTTAAAAATGACCAAGCAAGAAGTCAAAGACGAATACAAAGAGACTGAAGGTAAGCCGGAAGTGAAAGGCCGTATTCGTATGTTGCAAAGGGAAGCGGCTCAACGTCGAATGATGGCGGATGTTCCTCAAGCTGATGTTATTGTTACTAACCCAGAGCACTTCTCGGTAGCGCTTCGTTATAAACAGAAGACAGACCGTGCGCCAGTCGTGATCGCTAAAGGTACTGACCACATGGCGATGAAGATTCGAGAAGTCGCCCGCGAACATGACATTACGATTGTGCCAGCACCACCTTTGGCTCGTGCGTTGTACCACACGACAGAGCTCGAGCAAGAGATCCCCGATGGGTTATTTACTGCCGTCGCTCAGGTTTTGGCATTTGTATTCCAATTGAAGCAATACCGAAAACGAGGTGGACAGCGCCCGAAAATTCAAGATTATGATTTGCCAATCCCGCCCGAGCACCGTCATTGATACGAAAAGCGGTAAAGCCTTAAAAAAGCTCGTTTGATCAAAAGCTAAGCTCTATTTGAGTGTTTAGTCATTATTTTGGCGCTAATTATGGTACATAGATTGCTTAAAACGCTTTAATTATCAACCCTACCTAAACTTTTAGGCTAAAGCGGTCGCGTATTAATAGTAAGAGCTTACGTGACGCTTCAATCGATTGAGATCTCTCGCAGTATGAAGTTAAGCCTGCCGTTTGCAGATAAATTGCCACGAATCCCTCAACGTGAAATGCCAGCTATTGGTGCTCCGGTGATGGTTTTGGCCACCCTAGCGATGGTGGTACTGCCGATTCCAGCATTTTTGCTGGATATGTTCTTCACCTTTAACATCGCGCTGTCGATGGTGGTGTTGTTAGTGACCGTTTACACACGTCGCCCTTTGGACTTCGCTGCTTTTCCAACGGTATTGCTGATCGCCACGTTGCTCCGCTTGGCTTTGAACGTTGCCTCGACTCGTGTCGTCTTACTGCATGGTCATGAAGGCGGTAATGCGGCAGGTAACGTAATTGAGGCGTTCGGTAACGTCGTTATTGGTGGTAACTACGCGGTCGGCCTAGTGGTTTTCCTCATCTTAATGATCATCAACTTTATGGTGGTGACCAAAGGTGCGGGTCGTATCTCTGAGGTAAGTGCTCGCTTTACGCTTGATGCGTTGCCGGGTAAGCAAATGGCGATTGATGCCGACTTGAATGCCGGATTGATAGACCAAGAGCAGGCAAGAGTTCGTCGTTTTGAAGTGACCAAAGAAGCGGATTTCTATGGCTCGATGGATGGTGCCTCGAAGTTCGTAAAAGGTGACGCGATTGCCGGTATTTTGATTCTGTTTATCAACATCGTCGGCGGTCTGTCGATCGGTATGGCGCAGTATGGATTGGGTTTCGGTGAAGCGATTGAAATCTATACCTTACTGACAATCGGTGATGGTTTGGTCGCACAAATCCCATCGCTATTGCTGTCGATTGCAGCGGCAATGATGGTGACGCGCCAAAACACCGATGAAGACATGGGGGAACAACTGGTCTTCCAGATGTTCGACAACCCAAAAGCGCTGATGATTACTGCGGCTATTCTTGGTGTGATGGGCATCGTACCGGGCATGCCACACTTTGCGTTTTTGAGCCTGGCAGTCGCGGCCGGTGCAGCGGCATATTTCATCGACAAACGGCAGAAGCAGAAAGCGAAAGAGCCCGCTTTACCAGCAACAGCAGACGAAGGTACAGAACCTTCCTCACAGCGCGAACTGTCTTGGGATGACGTTCAGCCAGTCGATATTATTGGCTTGGAAGTCGGTTATCGCTTAATCCCTTTGGTGGACAGAGACCAAGGTGGGGAACTGTTAGAGCGCGTAAAAGGCGTGCGTAAAAAGTTATCGCAAGATTTTGGGTTCCTAATTCCAGCGGTTCATATTCGTGACAATCTTGAGCTGACCCCAAACAGTTACCGAATTACATTGATGGGGGTTGCGGTGGGCGAAGCAGAGATTCGTCCGGATCAAGAGCTAGCGATTAACCCAGGTCAGGTGTATGGCATGATTGATGGTGAACCAACCATTGACCCTGCTTTTGGACTGGAAGCCGTATGGATCCGAGAAGATCAGCGTGAGCACGCTCAGGCCTTAGGCTATACGGTTGTTGATTCATCAACGGTATTAGCGACGCACCTGAGCCAGCTATTGACCAACAACGCGTCACAGCTAATTGGTCATGAAGAAGTAGAGAATTTATTAGAAATGTTGGGACGCAGCGCGCCTAAGTTGGTCGAGAACTTTGTTCCTGACCAATTACCATTAGGTGTGGTGGTGAAAGTCCTACAAAACTTGTTAAACGAGGCCATTCCAATCCGCGATATTCGCACGATTGTTCAAACTTTGGCTGAGTACTCAAGTAAGAGTCAAGAAGCTGACATATTGACGGCAGCAGTTCGAATTAGTCTTAAACGCCTAATTGTTCAAGAAATCAATGGTATAGAGCCTGAGTTACCAGTGATCACTTTGATACCCGAACTGGAACAAATATTGCATCAAACTATGCAAGCATCAGGAGGCGAATCCGCGGGGATTGAACCGGGACTCGCTGAGCGATTGCAGTCTTCACTAAGCCAAGCGACACAGGAACAAGAACTGAAAGGCGAACCTGCCGTTCTGCTTACTTCCGGTGTATTACGCTCGACGTTGGCGAAATTTGTGAAGAACACAATACCTAATCTCCGGGTACTGTCTTACCAAGAAATACCGGATGAAAAACAGATCAGAATTGTGCAAGCCGTGGGTAACTGATCTCACGCATCATTAATGGATTCATAGTTTGAAAATAAAGCGATTTTTTGCCAAAGACATGAGAACGGCGCTGCTCCAAGTGAAAGAGGAGTTAGGCGCGGAAGCGGTGATCATGTCAAACAAGAAAGTGGCTGGTGGAGTAGCGATTGTTGCGGCGATAGATAGTGAATCTAATCCGCCTCAAGCAAGCGCAGCGTCACAGCAAAATCGCGGTGCTTCTCAATCGAATCGCTATAACGAACATCGTCAAATGTCATCGTCTTCTGCTGATCGTTACCAAGATCGTCATTTAGATGAAGATAAAATTAGCCTGAACAGTAATAACAGTAACAATGAAAAAACAGGCTCAATGACGCAGCGATTCGCTAATATGCTTAAGCAATATAGCGGTGGTGCAGCAGATGTTGACGACCACGTAGCGGAAAATGAAGATTCGCTCTCTGCTTTGCTGCAACGCCAAAATAAGCATCGCGACGGCTACAACCAAGAAAAGCCAGCGCCATATCAACCAGATTCACCTTTGGCGAAGCTAATCGCACAGGACAATCGATTTGAACGTCCGACGCCCAAGCTGGACCCGACGCGCTATGACCGACGTCGCCCAAGTGATGAGCGTGACGAATCGGCCGATGAGCTAGAAAGCATGCGCGAAGAGATGACGTCAATTCGTCGTCTGTTGGAGCACCAAGTTTCTGGCCTGATGTGGCAAGAAGTAGAACGCCGTGAGCCGCTAAGAGCGATGCTGATTAAGCGCTTAGAGCGAATGGGCGTTTCTCCGGAGTTAGCAGACCAGATGGCCTGTTATATCCCGGAAGATACAAAGCCAGCGCGAGCGTGGAAAGCGTTATTGTCGCTGGTGGCGGATCAAATCAATATTCCTAAACAGGACATTTTAAAACGTGGTGGCGTAGTCGCATTGTTGGGTCCGACGGGGGTTGGGAAAACAACAACCGTAGCGAAACTCGCAGCACGCGCAGCCATGGAATACGGTGCCGACAATGTGGCCCTTGTGACAACAGATACATATCGCATAGGTGCACATGAGCAGCTCTCAATTTACGGAAGAATCATGGGTTGTCCCGTAAGAGTTGCTAAAGATTCTAACGAGTTAGCCGATGTTATATATCAGCTAAGAAACAGAAGACTGATTTTGGTCGATACGGCAGGGATGGGGCAACGAGATGTGAGGCTTTCCGAGCAGCTCGACACTCTAATGCAAGAGAGCGGAGAAGTGATTCACAGCTACCTTGTTTTGCCGGCTACCGCACAACGTCGTGTTCTACAAGAAACGCTGGATCACTTCCGACGTATACCACTTTCGGGTTGTATTATGACGAAGCTTGATGAGTCATTAAGCCTAGGCGAATTCATCAGTGTAGTGATTCAAAACGCAATGCCAGTAGCTTACATCGCTAATGGTCAGCGCGTACCAGAAGACATTGTGATAGCGCAACCAAAATATATGCTTGCGAAAGCAAATGAACTGTTAGAGAAGTCGACAGAGAACGAACCTCACTTTTGGAACAGTGACAGTGAAGGACTCTAAGGCGGCGGACTACTATGACTGAGAATATGATACACGATCAAGCAAGCGGCCTCCGTCGCTTAACACAACCATCGTTGACCAAAGTGATTGCTGTTACTGGCGGCAAAGGTGGTGTGGGGAAATCAAACGTAACACTGGGTCTGGCGATTTGTATGGCTCGCCAAGGCAAGAAGGTGATGGTTCTCGACGCTGATTTAGGTCTGGCCAATGTGGACGTGATGCTCGGAATTCGTGCAAAACGTAATCTAGGACATGTCTTAGCGGGTGAATGTGAGCTAAAAGATGCGATTGTCGAAGGGCCTTATGGTATAAAGATAATTCCTGCAACTTCTGGCACACAGAGCATGACAGAGCTTTCTCACGCTCAGCATGCTGGACTCATTCGAGCATTTGGTAGTCTTGAAGACGAAATGGATGTCCTGCTGATTGATACCGCTGCTGGTATCTCTGACATGGTAATCAGTTTTTCGCGAGCAGCTCAAGATGTGGTTGTAGTTGTGTGTGATGAACCGACGTCAATCACAGATGCCTATGCATTAATCAAGCTGTTGAGTAAAGAACACCAAGTTCAACGCTTTAAAGTTGTAGCAAATATGGTCAGAAGCTACCGTGAAGGGCGAGAATTGTTTGCAAAGTTGACACTAGTCACAGAGCGATTCTTGAATGTTAGCCTTGAACTCGTAGCATGTATTCCATTAGATGATAAAGTACGACAGGCTGTAAAAAGACAAAAAATTGTCGTTGATGCGTTCCCACGCTCGCCTGCCGCTTTAGCTATCAGCTCACTAGCAAACAAAGCGTTGACGTGGCCACTACCGAAAACACCAAGTGGACACTTGGAATTTTTTGTGGAAAGGCTGTTAAATCGTACCGAATTCGCAGAGGACCCTTTTGGTGAATAAAGCGATAACCTATGACCAACATGGCAAATTTAATAGCCAGCAGGCGTTCATTGAACGTTATTCAGTGTTGGTTAAGCGCATTGCTCACCACCTACTAGGCCGTTTACCGCCGAGTGTTCAGGTAGAGGATTTAATTCAGGCCGGCATGATCGGTCTTATCGAAGCTCAGCAGAATTATGATGGTTCTAAAGGTGCGAGCTTTGAAACTTATGCAGGTATCCGTATTCGTGGCGCAATGTTAGATGACATGCGTAAAGGCGATTGGGTACCGCGTTCTGTTCATAAAAATAATCGAGAGATTAACCAAGCGATTGCGGAGCTGGAAGGCGAATTAAATCGAGATCCTACTGATTCTGAAGTAGCCACGCATCTCGGTATGACACTGGATCAATATCATAGTGCTCTTACCGATATCAACTGCTCAAAATTAGTCGGTATTGAAGATTTAGGCGTTTCTGATGATGTGATTTCACCAGCGGATGAAACCGATGACAGCAACCCATTCAAAGGGGTAGTTGATGAATCATTTCGAAAAGCACTGGTTGAATCAATAAAACAGCTTCCAGAGCGTGAAGCTTTGGTTCTTTCGCTTTATTATGATGAAGAACTCAATTTGAAAGAAATTGGCGATGTGTTAGGCGTAAGCGAATCTCGCGTAAGTCAAATACTGAGTCAAGCGATGCAACGTTTACGTACCAAGCTCAGTGCGTGGACACAAAATGACTAAAAACACTGATTTTACGATTCAGTGGAGGCAATTTTGAATAAAAACATGAAGATCCTTATTGTTGATGATTTCTCAACAATGCGCCGTATTGTTAAAAACCTGCTTCGTGACTTGGGTTTCAATAACACTCAAGAAGCGGACGATGGTTTAACCGCATTACCAATGCTGAAAAAAGGTGACTTCGATTTTGTTGTAACTGACTGGAACATGCCAGGTATGCAAGGCATCGATTTGCTTAAACACATCCGCGCGGATGCAGAACTTAAGCATCTGCCAGTTCTAATGATCACGGCTGAAGCGAAGCGTGAGCAGATCATTGAAGCTGCTCAAGCAGGTGTAAACGGCTACATTGTTAAGCCATTTACTGCTGCAACATTAAAAGAAAAATTAGATAAAATTTTCGAGCGTTTATAACTCTCTCTTTCTCTTTGTTATTCGAGTCATTCATACCAATTATTAAATACCTATTAAATGACTCGTTTAGCGTTTTCAAAGTGATAAGAAGAACTAAACGTAAAAGGGTCTATTCAGAATGATCTCACTAGAGCAGGCGAAGTCACTCGTTCAAATGCTAGAAAACGGGGAACAAGACCAAGCCAATATGCTTGTTGCCTCGATCTACGAAGGTGCCGATAACCCAATGCTGCAAGAAATTGGAGCGTTAACTCGAGACCTTCACGAATCACTCAAGCAGTTCAGTCTCGATCAGCGCATGACCGAAATTGCGAAAGACGAAATCCCTAACGCTAGGGATCGTCTCAATTATGTGATCGAGAAGACAGAGCTTGCAGCCAACAAAACAATGGATGCGGTCGACTGCTGCCTTCCTATCGCTGACAACCTGCATGATTGCCTTCTAAAAGTTCGTCCTCAATGGAATGAACTCATGCACGGGCGCATAGAATTAAGCGAATTTAAAGCACTGTGCCACCGAATCGACGGGCTATTAGTGCAAGTCGAAGGTGACAGCACTGAATTGCGCGGCCAGTTGACCGAAATTCTCATGGCGCAAGACTTCCAAGACCTAACTGGCCAAATCATTCGCCGCGTAATTACGTTGGTTAATGAAGTAGAAGGCCGCTTAGTGGAAATCCTAACCGTATTCTCTGGAAATAAACTTGAAGAACACATTCAAGTTTTGTCAGAACCGGCAGATAAAAAGAATACACAAACAAGCGAAGCCGAAGGCCCGATTCTTCATCCAGAACTGAGAGAAGATGCGGTTTCATCGCAGGACGAAGTCGATGACTTGTTGTCCAGTCTTGGATTTTAAAGGTAACGTATGAGCTACGATTTAGACGAAGATATTCTTCAGGACTTTCTCATTGAGGCTGGGGAAATTCTCGAGCTGCTTTCTGAGCAGTTGGTTGAATTGGAAAATAACCCAGAAGACAAAGACTTACTTAATGCTATTTTCCGCGGGTTTCATACCGTAAAAGGCGGTGCCGGCTTCCTTTCATTGGCAGAGCTAGTCGATACTTGTCATGGTGCGGAGAACGTGTTCGACGTTTTACGAAACGGTCAACGCACGGTAACGCAAAACTTAATGGATACGATGCTAAAAGCCTTGGATACGGTTAATACCCAGTTCCAGGCTGTTCAAGATCGTGAGCCGTTAGAAGCTGCGGACCCTGAGCTTCTTGAAGAACTTCATCGTCTATGCAAACCTGAGTCAGAAGATGAAGTAGCGGCAACCGTAGTTGAAGAACCAGTGGCTACTCCAGAGCCTATTATTCCCGAGCCTATCTTCGAAGAACCTGCTGCGCCGTCAGCACCATCAAGTGTCGGCTCTGTTGATGAAATTACCCAAGACGAATTCGAAAAGCTACTGGATGAGCTTCATGGTAAAGGTTCAGCGCCAGGCAACTCAATGTCTGCGACACCTACAACGCCATCTGAACCGCCTCAATCGAGTGCACCATCAGTTGAAAGTGGTGATATCACTGATGATGAGTTTGAACGCTTACTCGATGAACTGCACGGTGTAGGAAAAAGCCCTTCTACGGCAGAGGCTGCTGCATCTGTACCAGTAGAGCCACCTAAAGCGGCAGAGCCTTCCGCTCCAGTGTCATCTTCATCAAATCAAGACAGTGACTTAATGACGGACGAAGAGTTCGAAAAGTTACTCGATGAGCTACATGGTTCAGGTAAAGGTCCAACGCTAGAAGAATTGGATATGGCAACGAAGCCAGCTTCAGCAAACGTAGAGCAAAGCCCTGCGAAACCTGAGCCTGTTGCTAAGCCAACACCCGTTCAAGCAGCGCCAGCACCAAAGCCAGAATCTAAACCAGTCGCGGTAAAAGAAGAAGCCAAAGCACCAGCGGTTAAAAAACCTCAGGCTGAAGCAACCGTTCGTGTTGATACCTCGACGCTTGATACCATCATGAACATGGTGGGTGAGCTCGTATTGGTTCGAAACCGCCTATTAAGCCTTGGTTTGAATAGCGACAACGAAGAGATGTCCAAAGCGGTCGCTAACCTTGATGTGGTAACTGCGGATCTACAAGGCGCGGTAATGAAAACGCGTATGCAGCCAATTAAGAAAGTGTTTGGCCGTTTCCCACGCGTTGTCCGTGACTTGGCTCGTAACCTAAATAAAGACATCGTGCTAGAAATGCGCGGTGAAGAAACCGATCTCGATAAAAACCTTGTAGAAGCATTGGCCGATCCGTTGATTCACTTGGTGCGTAACTCGGTTGATCACGGTATTGAAATGCCAGACGCACGCGCGAAGGCCGGCAAATCACGTACAGGTAAAGTGATTTTGTCAGCATCGCAAGAAGGGGACCATATTGAACTATCCATCGTAGATGATGGTGGCGGTATGGACCCGAACAAACTGCGTGGCATCGCGGTGAAGCGTGGCATGATGGATGAAGATGCGGCGGCACGTTTAACAGATAAAGAGTGCTTCAACCTTATCTTCGCACCTGGTTTCTCAAGTAAAGATAAAATTTCTGACATCTCTGGTCGTGGTGTGGGTATGGACGTGGTTAAGACGGCGATCAATACCTTAAACGGTTCAATCGATATCGATTCTGAGCTAGGCAAGGGCACTAAGATTACGATCAAAGTACCACTAACGTTAGCGATTTTACCGACTCTGATGGTTGGTGTTGGCGGTCATCCGTTTGCTCTACCACTGGCTTCGGTGAGTGAAATTTTCCACTTAGATCTTAGCCGTACAAACGTGGTAGATGGTCAGCTGACGATCATTGTACGTGAGAAATCTATCCCGCTATTTTACTTACAAAACTGGTTAGCATCCAAATCGCAAAACGTCCAAGAGCGTACTGGTCACGGTCACGTGGTGATTGTACAGATTGGTAACCAACGCGTTGGTTTTGTTGTGGATACGCTTATTGGTCAAGAAGAAGTGGTTATTAAGCCACTCGATAATCTATTACAGGGCACTCCAGGTATGGCTGGTGCGACAATTACTAGCGATGGCCATATTGCATTAATTCTAGATGTGCCTGATTTACTTAAGCGATATGCTGCGGCTTCACGCCTTTAAGCAAAGCTGACGTTATTAAAAGGAATAAGATGGCGATTAAAGTACTAGTCGTTGATGATTCGAGTTTTTTCCGACGTCGCGTGAGCGAAATCATCAACTCAGAATCGCGCCTAGAAGTGATTGACGTTGCGGTAAATGGTAGAGAGGCGGTTGAGAAAGCCAAATCTCTCAAACCTGACGTCATCACGATGGATATTGAAATGCCAGTGATGGATGGCATTACAGCTGTACGTGAAATAATGGCCGCTGCTCCAACGCCAATTCTAATGTTTTCGTCCCTGACCCACGACGGGGCGAAAGCTACGCTTGATGCGCTAGATGCGGGCGCATTGGACTTCTTACCGAAAAAGTTTGAGGACATTGCGCGTAACCGTGAAGAAGCGGTGTCATTACTTCAACAGCGTGTGATTCAGATTGCCTCGAAGCGCGCTTTCATGCGTCGACCTATCGCTCGCCCAACAGCGAGTACCAGCACGACTACTCGATCATTAGGTTCAAGAACGGCTTCACCTGTGACTCCAACACCAACTCGACCTGCTGCGACAAAGTACCGTGCTTCTGGTAAGAAGTATCAACTGACGGCAATTGGCACATCAACAGGTGGCCCCGTTGCTCTACAAAAAATTCTGACGCGCTTGCCGATGAACTATCCGCATCCGATTGTATTGATTCAACACATGCCAGCAACGTTTACTGCTGCGTTTGCCAGTCGTTTGAACACCTTGTGTAAGATTCAAGTGAAAGAAGCACAAGATGGCGATGTGTTACAGCCCGGTGTGGCATACCTTGCACCAGGTGGGAAACAAATGATGGTGGATGGACGAGCGGGCGCTGCTCGTCTTCGCATTATTGATGGCGGCGATCGCATGAACTACAAACCATGTGTGGATGTGACTTTTGGTTCTGCCGCAAAAGTATATGGCGACAAAGTGCTCTCTTTAGTGTTGACAGGCATGGGTGCAGACGGTCGTGAGGGCGCTCGCATGTTGAAGTCTGCAGGCTCAACTATTTGGGCACAAGATGAAGAAAGTTGTGTTGTTTATGGCATGCCCCAAGCGGTTGCTAAAGCAGGCATTTCTTCAGAAGATTTACCGCTTGACCGCATCGCTGAACGCATGTTGGTGGAAGTTGGCCTAGCTTAGGATTCATCATGATTGTTTGGAGTGTAGCTAACCAGAAAGGAGGCGTGGGTAAAACCACCTCAACAGTGACATTGGCGGGCTTATTGAGCCAGAAAGGCCATCGAGTATTGATGGTTGATACTGATCCTCACGCCTCACTGACTACTTATCTCGGTTATGATCCTGATGCAGTAACTTCGAGCCTATTTGATTTATTCCAGTTGAAGACGTTTTCTCGTGAGACGGTTAAACCGTTGATTTTAGAAACAGAGCTGGAAGGAATGGATATCATTCCCGCGCATATGTCCCTTGCCACGCTTGATCGCGTAATGGGTAATCGCAGTGGTATGGGATTAATCTTAAAACGGGCGCTGCAAACTGTCTCACAAGACTATGATTATGTGTTGATTGACTGTCCGCCAATCCTTGGCGTGATGATGGTGAACGCGTTGGCAGCCAGTGACCGAATTTTGATTCCTGTTCAAACAGAGTTTTTGGCAATGAAAGGTCTAGAGCGCATGATGCGTACGCTAACCATTATGCAAAAATCTCGCCCGGGCGGTTTCAAAGTGACTATCGTCCCAACCATGTACGATAAGCGCACGAAAGCGTCATTGCAGACATTGATGCAACTGAAAAAAGATTACCCAAATCAAGTGTGGACCTCAGCGGTGCCTATTGATACCAAGTTCCGCGATGCCAGTTTAAAGCACTTGCCAGCTTCGCATTTTGCATCTGGTAGCCGTGGTGTGTTTGCCTATAAACAGCTACTGATTTACCTGGAGAGGTTGGCGTTCGATGAGCAGTAATGATGTGCTGTCCAGTGAACAAGCACTTGATGACTACTTTAATGCATTACTGGATGATGAAACTGAAATAACGACTCTTGAGGAAGACCTTGACCTGTTGGCTCAAGAGGTATCATCTGCAGAGCCAGAGCCAGAGCCAGAGCCAGAGCCAGAGCCAGAGCCAGAGCCAGAGCCAGAGCCAGAGCCAGAGCCAGAATTGCAGCTACAATACTCGGAGCCAGAAACGTACCAGTTTCAAGAAACATATCCGCCAGAGTTGGAAGCTCCAAACCTGGAAGATGTTCAAAGGCTATTAAGTCAGCTTGAAGCAAGCAACCCAGTGGCTGAGTTGGATATTGATAGTATTCTTGAACAAAATACGATTGATATTGCAGCAGAGATAAAAGCGGCTGAGCCTGAGGTACAAACCTTTAGTGAGGTGCCTGAGCTTCAGGGTGTTGAGGAAATACAGGACTGGGTGATTGATGAGCCAGTTTTTGAAGAAGCTCAACCAGAGGTGGATGAACCTCACGCAGTGATCGAACAAAGTATCAATATAGAATCGAACGTCGATACTGAACTCGAAACACAAGCAGATTCCGATATACCAACGGCCTGGGAGAGTACGAAGCGAAGTGAGGACTTCCAAGTTCTTTACTTTGATGTGAATGGTGTCACGTTTGCTGTACCTCTTGATGAGTTAGGTGGTATTCATCGCATTAGCGAGCTTAACCATTTGATAGGAAAACCCGCCTGGTATTTGGGGCTACAAACAAATCGCGAGCAACAGTTTGATGTCGTCGATACCGCGAAATGGGTGATGGCAGATAAGCTTCGTGATGATAGCTATAAAGATAACTACCAATATGTCGTCATGCTTGGTGAGAGCATGTGGGGGTTGGCCAGTAACCAATTAATGGGGACTGAAACGCTTAATATCGACAAGGTTCGCTGGCGTGAGCAGGCGGGTAAACGCCCTTGGCTAGCGGGCATGGTAAAAGAAAAAATGTGTGCCTTAATTCATGTCCAGGCGCTCATTGACATGCTAAACGCCGGTTTAGATGTCAAATCACTGAATTAGATTTAAGTCGGGAACGACATTAACGAGGATTAACTATGTCTCAAGCTTTTGAAGTAGAAGTGAAGAAAGATGCATCGAATGACGAAGTTCTTCAGTGGGTGACGTTCCAGCTAGAAGAAGAAACGTACGGCATCAACGTAATGCAAGTTCGTGAAGTACTTCGTTATACTGAAATTGCCCCTGTTCCAGGTGCACCAGATTATGTACTTGGTATCATCAACCTACGCGGTAATGTAGTTACTGTTATCGATACACGTTCACGTTTTGGCCTGATGGAAGGCGAAGTCACTGACAACACTCGTATTATTGTGATCGAGTCTGAGCGTCAAGTGATTGGTATCTTAGTAGATAGCGTGGCAGAAGTTGTTTATCTGCGTTCTTCTGAAATTGATACGACGCCTTCAGTTGGTACCGACGAGAGTGCGAAGTTCATCCAGGGTGTGAGCAACCGTGACGGCAAGCTTCTTATCCTTGTGGATTTGAACAAGCTGCTAACAGATGACGAGTGGGACGAGATGGCTCACCTTTAATGGCTGAATGATGATGGCTGAAGAGACTCTTTTATCTGCTCCATTCCTTGCGGGTGGCGTCGCTTTTATCGTGTTAGTATTGGTTGTTTTGCAACTGCGGATTCGCTCGGGGTTACAAAAGCAGTTAGACCAACAACGAGCTCAATCTCGACACGCAGATAAAGAAGTGCAAAAGTTGAGTAAGCAGTTACTCGAAGTGCGCTCGGTTGTTGTTGGTCTTGGACAAAAAGTGACCGAGCAACAAGACATTATTCAGCACTTAAACGAGAGAATTCGCGAACTCGAACACGCTGATACTGATGGTCGCTTGTACAGTCGCGCTTCTAAAATGGTACAGCTTGGCGCTGATATCAACGAGCTGATTGAAGAGTGCGAACTACCAAAAGCCGAAGCTGAGTTGATGCTTTCACTGCAGAAGAAACTGGCGGGGAAAGAGAAGATTCCACCATTAAGTGGTCAGCCATCAGATGACTCAGAATATCCAACGCGTGGACGTCGTCGACGCTAAAGGTTATCAAGCGAAAAAAAGAGGCGTTATTACGCCTCTTTTTTTGTTTTCAGCCCTAAACCACCTACTTCAGTAGGTGGTTATCATCCGTTTCGGCTTTGCCTGTAAAACTAC
>NZ_JAWOWA010000031.1:0-38470 GCF_033340195.1 Vibrio sp. 1457 | reverse complement strand
TGAAGCCGAAGCTTCTAATTGGATTATCATCAACGAGTGCCCACACAGATTGATAGGTCTATATTGTTAAAGAGCTTGCTTTGCGAGAAGTTTTTCTCTCAAAGCGGAGGTGCATTCTAACGAGATAATTGAGAGTGTCAAACACTTTTTTCAATTTATTTTCTCAGAAGCTTTCACCTCTCCGACCCTGCTGAAGCCTTATCGCGTCTGCCGTGTCGGTGGATGCGCATTATAGGGAACTCAGATCCGTTCGCAACCCTTTTTTGAAAAAAAATGGAAAAAACTGACTATTCGATGACTATTTCATCAAAAAAGCAAAAAAGAGGGTAAAAAACCCTCTTTTTCTGCCTCAAAAGCCGTATTTAAATGAATGCGTACGCGTCTGCGAACATACGTTCACTCTTCGCTTTCTTGTTCTGAGTGAACTGTTCACGTGCTGCGCCAGCCATTTCAAAACGACCTGCAATATAGATATCGTAGTTTTCTAAGCTTTCGAAATCTTCAGCTACAGCTTGTAGCACGTTACCAACTTTACCTTGCCAGTCTGCAGGAGCTTCTTCTACTACTGGCACAAAGTGAACATTGGCAAACTTGTCGGCAATCTCGACCAGTTCGTCTTTAGCATAAAGCTGGCAGTTATCGCGCGCCCCCCAATATAAATAGATAGGATTGGTTTTATTCTGCGCTACGCAGTGATCCAGAATCGAGCGAACGTAACTGAAGCCTGTACCACCAGCAATTAATAATAATGGGCGTTCGCTTTCTTCTTGAACCCAAGCATCGCCATGTGGCGCATCAATTTCAATCTGACCATCAGTTTCAAGCGCCGCTTGCATTGCTTCGACAACTTCTTGTGCATAAGCGTTGTGTTCCGCCGCACCGATGTGCAGTTCAAGTTCACCTTCATGACGACAAGGGCTGCTTGCGATAGAGAAAGGACGTTTGTCTTTTTCACCCATCACCACCATTAGGTACTGACCCGCTTTAAAAGGCACTGGTGATTCTGGATGAAGAAGGATTTGGTAAGTATTACAAGCTAACGGCTGAATAGACTTTACTTTACATTGGATGGTCATGGTGTTCCTCTCGCTTACTCGTCAAAAGTAAGCACTAAATTACTTTCTGTATAGGCTTGGCAAGGGAATATCCAACCTTGCTGTTGCTCTTTTTCGGTTAGCATAGGTTCGAGGTGATAGCTCACCTCGCCCGTTAGCTTTTTACACATGCACATGGCGCAAGCGCCAACTTGGCAACGGTGTGGGAAGCGAATATTGTTGTTGAGCGCAGCTTCCAACACCGTCTCCCCTTCTTTTACTTGGAATGTAACGTCCATTGGTAGAAGGTGGACTTGATGACTCATAGAATACCTAACTGGTCCCAAATCTCATCGACTTTAGCCACAAGTTTAGGATCTTTTTTGATAGGCGTACCCCACTCGCGCGTGACTTCAGATTCGAACTTGTTGGTCGCATCCAGTCCTAATTTGGATGAACTCTCAGTCTTACCAAGCACTTGAATCGTGTCTCTATCTGGGTCCATTCGAGTTGTCACCGCCCAAATGATGTCATTCCAATCTCGTGCATTAACGTCATCGTCGCACAAAATGATGAATTTGTTATCCGTGTACTGAGCAAAGAAGCCCCATATGTGTTCCATCAATTCTTGGGATTGACCAGCTTGGTCTTTCTTCATAGTCACGACAGCAAATTGGTTGTTTGCTGTAGCCGGTAGATAGACGTCAACAATCTCAGGGCGTTGCTGTTTCAACTCATTTAGTTCTGCTTCGGTAATCGCTTTGCTGTCTCGCTCAGTGACCTCGGTTCGCGTCGCCAGCTCGGCATCCCATTTAATGGTCGCATCCAAGCCCATTTTGGAGCCAAGCCCAACCACAGGTGAAGCAAAGTCGAGCGAGTCGATTGGCGTGTTATCTATCATCAAGGTATCACGCACAGGGTCCATATGCTCTGACATGGCTTTCACGACATCATTCCAATCTCGTGCGTTTACCGATTCATCGCACACAATAACAAACTTGGTATACATGAATTGACGTAAGAAAGACCACACGCCCATCATTACGCGCTTGGCATGTCCTGGGTACTGCTTCTTCATGGTGACGACGGCCATTCGGTACGAACAACCTTCTGGCGGAAGATAGAAGTCTTCAATCTCTGGGAATTGCTTTTGCAGAATCGGCACAAACACTTCGTTTAATGCCACACCCAATACAGCTGGTTCATCTGGCGGACGACCTGTGTAGGTGCTGTGATAAATAGGGTCTTTACGCATAGTAATGTGCGTAATAGTAAATACGTGGTGCTTTTCTTTTTCGTTATAGTAGCCAGTATGGTCACCGTAAGGACCTTCATCAGCAAACTCGTTCGGGTCGATATAGCCTTCCATCACGATTTCCGCGCTCGCTGGCACTTCCAAATCATTACTGACTGACTTCACGACTTCCGTTTTGCTTCCACGCAACAAACCTGCAAATGCGTATTCCGATAGCGTATCTGGCACTGGTGTTACTGCGCCAAGAATGGTTGCTGGGTCTGCACCAAACGCGACCGAAACTGGGAAAGGTTTACCTGGGTTGGTTTCCATCCAATCGCGCAGATCAAGCGCACCACCACGATGGGCTAACCAACGCATGATGATTTTGTTCTTGGCAATTTTCTGCTGACGGTAAATGCCTAGGTTCTGACGTTTCTTATTTGGACCTTTGGTTACGGTTAAGCCCCAAGTAAGCAGCGGCGCTACATCTTCTGCCCAGCAGCTCATTACCGGAATTTTATCCAAGTCGACTTCATCACCTTGCCAAACAATGTCTTGGCATGGTGCTTTACGTAAACGCTTAGCCGGCATGTTCAATACTTGTTTGAACACAGGCAGTTTTTCTAAAGCGTCTTTGAAGCCTTTTGGTGGCTCAGGTTCTTTTAAATAAGCCAGCAGCTTACCGACTTCTCTTAATTCTTTAACATCTTCACGTCCCATACCGATTGCGACACGCTCTGGTGTACCAAACAGGTTAGTCAAAACAGGTACGTCGTAGCCGATTGGGTTCTCAAACAACAGCGCAGGTCCACCAGCACGCAAGGTGCGGTCGCTGATTTCTGTCATTTCATAAGCGGGATCAACAGGGTGAGTGATGCGTTTAAGTCGACCTTTCTGTTCTAGGTGGTCGATAAATTCGCGTAAATCCTTAAAACTCATAGGCCTTCATGCTGGCTGATTAAACTGTCCGCAGTATAACAAATAGGAGGACGCTAAGATCCTCCTATTTTGTGTGGGTATGTGAGCAAGATTACTTTAATACTTGTTCAATCTGCCGAGTCTTTATCTGATGGTTCGAAGATACTAACTCTTCCAACCAGGTTTGATGCCCTTGTTGAGCAAGCTCTCGAGCAACCATGGTTGCTTCTTCTGATAACGCCATTTTTCTAACTAGAAACTGCTTTACTTGCGGAGATAGAGGGTTAGATTTTGTAAGTAGACTAATAGCTTCTGGCTTGAGTGATGGGTTAACTGTGGCATTCATCAATTGCTGAATGGAAAAAACGTCTCCAACCGCAGCTAAACGCTCAAGTTCGGACTGGCTGTTGTAATCGGCTTTCATCCGCCAGAGTAAGTTGTACACTTCCTCATCCTGACTAACTTGTGCCAACCTGACTATCACGGCCGTCGAGGGTAACCAACTGGTCACATTTGCTTTGGTTAACTGGGCCGTTAATGCAGCAAGCGCATTGGGTGATAAGCTGTCTAACTCTCGAATCAAAAGCGCTTCACGCGCTTGAGCTTGTTGAGATGGCCCTGTAAGCCATTGCTTTAAGTTAAGCTCTCTTCGTTCAGCTTGTAAGACAAAGTCCAAGGTACTTTGGTCTTGTTTCCAACGCTTAATCAAGCGACTCGCAATAACGGGAAAGTTAAAAGCGGGTACACTAAATTCATACCCATCACCTCGCTCTAACACTTGATAAGTCGGGGTCATACGGATCTGGGACTCAACAAACAGAGCCATTCGAGGCGTGAGAATCACATCTTGCTTTTCAAGCTTTTCCAACAATTGAAAGCGCACCACCTCTTGTTGAGGCAAAGCAAGTCGATCAAGGGCAAATTTAAGCGAGTCGACTTCATCTCTGACAGCGTAATCAAGCAGTTCAGAGACTTTAGCCTGTATTTGAGTATCCTGAAGCCACTGCTCTACTACAGACTCATGCATTTCCTTGGCAGATAATGTCGCAGGTAGAGTGATAAGTGACAAGCTCAGGAGTAATGACGACAACATTCCTTGTTGCATGTTAACCTCCCGATAACATTTCCTTCATTCTGATACTTCTATCGGGAGAAAGCAATAAAAAAGCCACCGATATACAGTGGCTTTTCGCAGAATCACTTATTTGAGATTATTGACGACGCATCGCATCGAAGAACTCATCGTTGGTCTTCGTCATCGCTAGCTTATCGATTAGGAATTCCATTGCGTCGATTTCACCCATTGGGTGAACGATCTTACGCAGAATCCACATCTTCTGTAGTTCGTCAGTCTTCGTCAGTAGCTCTTCACGACGTGTACCTGAGCGGTTGAAGTCAATCGCAGGGAATACACGCTTCTCAGCAATCTTACGGTTCAAGTGCAGTTCCATGTTACCTGTACCCTTGAACTCTTCGTAGATAACTTCATCCATTTTAGAACCAGTATCTACTAGTGCCGTTGCGATGATAGTTAGGCTGCCGCCTTCTTCTACGTTACGTGCAGCACCGAAGAAACGCTTAGGACGATGTAATGCGTTTGCATCCACACCACCAGTTAGTACTTTACCTGATGAAGGCACTACGGTGTTGTAAGCACGAGCTAGACGAGTGATAGAGTCAAGCAAGATAACTACGTCTTTCTTATGTTCAACAAGACGTTTTGCCTTCTCGATTACCATTTCCGCTACTTGTACGTGACGAGATGCTGGCTCATCGAAAGTCGACGCAACCACTTCACCTTTAACTAGGCGTTGCATCTCGGTTACTTCTTCTGGACGTTCGTCGATAAGAAGAACCATCAACTCACACTCTGGGTGGTTGTACGCGATGCTTTGCGCGATGTTTTGCAGAAGCATTGTTTTACCCGCTTTAGGCGGAGCAACAATCAGACCACGTTGACCTTTACCGATTGGAGATGCCAAGTCTAAAACACGTGCTGTAATGTCTTCTGTTGAACCGTTACCACGCTCCATAACCATGCGCTCATTCGCATGTAGAGGGGTAAGGTTTTCAAATAGGATCTTGTTACGGGCGTTGTCTGGTTTATCGTCGTTAACGGTATTGACTTTTAGAAGCGCAAAGTAACGTTCACCGTCTTTTGGTGGACGAATTTTGCCAGCGATAGAGTCACCAGTACGTAGGTTAAAGCGACGAATCTGACTTGGTGATACGTAGATATCGTCCGGACCCGCAAGGTATGAACTATCTGCACTGCGTAGGAAACCAAAGCCGTCTTGCAGAATTTCCAGAACCCCATCGCCAAAGATGTCTTCGCCGCCTTTAGCGTGCGCTTTTAAAATCGCGAAGATGATGTCTTGTTTTCTTAAGCGAGCTAGGTTCTCTAATCCTAAGCTTTCGCCCAGTTTTACAAGGTCAGACACAGGTCTGTTCTTCAGTTCGGTAAGGTTCATGGTGGTGGATTCTTGTTTAGTCAAAATAAGATCTGTTTTCTAGTTAAGATGGATTTGGTCTCAGGATCGACCAAGAAGAGAAATTTGTTCAATTAACGCGCGATAAGTTAGCACTAATTAGTATTCTAGTCCAGAGTTAGAAAAACAAAACCGTGCATTGTAACTTTGCACGGTTTTATCTGTAATCACTTGGTGATTATAAGTTTGCGTCTAGGAACTCTTTTAGTTGAGTTTTAGACAGAGCACCTACTTTCGTTGCCGCTACGTTACCATCTTTAAATAGTAATAGCGTTGGAATGCCGCGAATACCAAACTTAGGTGGTGTACCTGCGTTATGGTCGATGTTTAGTTTACCGATAGTGAGTTTGCCTTCGTACTCGTCTGCGATTTCGTCCAAAATAGGAGCGATCATTTTACAAGGACCACACCATTCTGCCCAAAAATCCACTAGAACCGGGCCTGCAGCGTTGATTACATCGTTTTCAAAACCGTCATCAGTTAGCTGCAAAATCTTATCACTCATCTTCCACTCCAATGTGTTTTTCGAAACTGGTTGGATGATAACCAGTAATTAGATGCCCTATTGGAATGTATTTACTTTCGTATTGCAAGCTTTAGCTGATATTCTATAGCCATGAAAAAGACGCATATCACAGAGCAAAAGTTCGCCGATTTGGGCTTAAAGCCCCAAGTTATTGAAGGATTGGACAAAAAAGGGTTCGAATTTTGTACCCCTATCCAAGCCTTGGCGTTGCCGGTCCTGCTCACCGGCCAAGACATCGCAGGCCAGGCCCAAACGGGTACTGGTAAAACGCTCGCGTTTCTTACTGCTACGTTCAACCACCTTCTGACGACTCCGGAACATGAAGGTCGTAAGCCTACACAGCCACGCGCAATTATTATGGCGCCAACACGTGAGCTCGCTATTCAGATTTACAATGATGCAGAATCATTAACTGAAAGCACAGGTCTAAAAACCGCTCTAGCTTACGGTGGTGAAAGCTACGACAAGCAACTTGCGAAACTGCAAGACGGCGTAGATATTCTGATCGGAACAACAGGCCGTATCATCGATTTCTACAAACAGCGCGTATTTAACCTCAACAACATTCAAGCTGTTGTTCTGGACGAAGCCGACCGCATGTTCGATCTTGGCTTTATTAAAGACATTCGCTTCTTGTTCCGTCGTATGCCTGAGCCAAAAGAGCGTTTGAACATGCTGTTCTCAGCAACGCTGTCTTACCGCGTTCAAGAACTGGCATTCGAACACATGAATACTCCTGAGCATGTCGTTGTCGAACCAGAACAAAAAACTGGCCACCGTATCCAGGAAGAGCTTTTCTATCCTTCGAATGAAGACAAAATGGCGCTGCTTCAAACACTAATTGAAGAAGAGTGGCCAGATCGCGCTATCATTTTTGCCAATACCAAGCATAAGTGTGAATCGGTTTGGGGTCATTTGGCTGCCGATGGACATCGTGTAGGCCTTCTTACTGGCGATGTACCGCAGAAGAAGCGTGAGAAGATTCTTGAGCAATTCACCAAAGGTGATGTCGACATCTTAGTTGCAACTGACGTTGCAGCGCGTGGCCTGCATATTCCTCAGGTAACGCACGTTTTCAACTACGACCTTCCTGACGACTGTGAAGATTATGTTCACCGTATTGGCCGTACTGGTCGCGCTGGTGCGAGCGGTCATTCGATCAGTTTTGCTTGTGAAGAGTACGCGGTTAACCTACCAGCAATCGAAGAATACATTGAGCACACAATCCCAGTTTCAGAGTACGATTCGTCGGCACTGATTCAAGATCTACCGGCTCCGATTCGTATGCGTGCACCACGCAACCAACAGCGCCGCACGAATACTGGCGGTACCCGCTCTGGTTCTGGTAACCGTAAGCCGCAGGGACGTCGTCCACGCCAACCGCGTCAATCGGCACCAAAACAATCGTAATAGGAAACTGAGTTCGTTTTATGAGTCAAGCAGGATCATCACCGCTATATGCCGCCATCGACCTCGGGTCGAACAGTTTTCACATGCTCGTTGTGCGTCACATCGATGGCAGCGTTCAAACAATGGCTAAAATTAAGCGCAAAGTTCGTCTAGCAGCGGGCTTAGATGAACATAATTCTCTTAGTATGGAAGCTATGCAGCGAGGATGGGACTGCTTAAGTCTATTTGCGGAACGCTTGCAGGACATTCCTAAACAAAACATTCGCATCGTCGGTACAGCAACATTACGTACCGCGACCAATGTAGATGTGTTTTTAGAAAAGGCTAACCAAATTCTAGGCCAGCCTATCGAAGTGATTACTGGTGAAGAAGAAGCTGCCACTATCTATAAAGGTGTCGCTCACACCTCTGGCGGTAGTGGTCGTCGCCTTGTAGTCGATATCGGTGGAGCAAGTACCGAACTGATTATCGGTGAAGGTTTCGAAGCCAAAGCACTGACCAGCTTAAAAATGGGCTGCGTGACTTGGCTTGAAAACTTCTTTAAAGATCGCCAATTGAATGCTCGTAACTTTGACGCGGCAATTGAAGGAGCGAAACAGACCATCCAGCCGATTTTAGAACGTTATACAGAAATTGGTTGGGATGTGTGTGTTGGTGCATCAGGCACTGTTCAGGCATTGCAAGAGATAATGCTGGCGCAAGGCATGGACGAAGTAATCACTCACTCCAAACTCAAGCGTCTACAGAAGCAAGCCATGTTGGCCGACCATTTAGAAGAGCTCGATATTGAAGGCTTAACACTTGAGCGGGCATTAGTGTTCCCTAGTGGCCTCTCTATTTTGATTGCCGTTTTTGAATTGCTTGAAATCGATGCTATGACACTCGCTGGCGGCGCACTACGCGAAGGCTTAGTGTATGAGATGGTTGAAGAGCTTCGTCAAGAAGACATTCGTGCCCGCACTATCGCTAGCGTACAAAATCGCTATCAGCTCGATCACCAATACGGCGAACAAGTCGCTACTCTGGCACACACGCTTTTACAGCAAGCTGGGGGCGATGAGTGGATTACAGAGCCTCAGGGCAAGATATTACTCGAGACCGCCGCAAAACTGCATGAAATTGGTTTAACTATCGATTTCAAAAAAGGCGGAGAGCATAGTGCTTACTTGCTGCAGAATTTGGATCTGCCTGGTTACACGCGCGCGCAGAAGTTCTTTATTGGTGAAGTGGCTCGTCGCTATCGCGAACAACTCACTTCTTTACCTGAGCAGCATGCATTATCAGGCTCGAGTGCAAAACGAGTATTGAGATTGTTGCGTCTTGCGGTTCTGCTCAGCCATCGTCGCAATCCTGATCTAGAGCCAAATGTGACTCTAACGGTTGAAGGCGACAATCTAACGTTACACATTGATGCGCAATGGCTAGAGAAAAACCCACTGACTGCGGCTGAGTTGGAAATTGAATCCAACCGTCAGACAGACATCGGCTGGCCATTAAATATCGTAGCAAAATAAGCGAATATCACTGCCTTACAATACTAAAGCCCAGGCGTTCGCTTGGGCTTTTTTGCTTCTATTTCCCCTACAAAACGTGCTGCCCAGCAAAAATCTCAGCTTCTCCGCTCTACATCGAAAAACAGCCATGCTTTATTGATAAACACGATTTAGCCAACCAAGATGCACCATAATGAAAACCGTTTTAATGACTGGCTTAACTGGCACTCTCGCCCCTATAGTTGCTCATCAGTTCCAACTTCGCGGCTGGAATGTATTGGAATGGAATCACCATCAAATCCCGCCGGATGATCTACAGCAAAGTGAGCAATTTTGGCAGCAGCACCACATTGATGCGGTGTGCCATATGGCGATGGGGAGTGAAGCGTGGGCAGCGTGGCTTGGTGAGCACTGCAAACGCCATAATATTCCTTACCTCTTTGTCAGCACAGCAATGGTATTTGATGCCACAAAAAACGGGCCTTATGGCATCTTTGAAGAAAGAAACACCCAAGATGATTACGGCAAATACAAAGTTCGTTGTGAAGATGCAATCTGGCAAGCAAATCCAGATGCGATGGTTGCTCGAATTGGTTGGCAGCTCCATCACCAAGCAGAAGGCAATAACATGTTGGCGCATCTCGACCGCCAACATGAAGAGTACGGCGTTATTACCGCTAGCACAGCTTGGTATCCCGCGACTTCTCATATGGACGATACTGCACTCGCCTTTTTGCAGCTTATTGAGCGGAACGAAGCCGGTTTATACCATCTTGATAGCAACTTAAAGGATAAGTGGAATTTCTACGAACTCGTTTGTGCACTCAAACAGCATTACAACAAGCCATGGCAAGTGCTGCCAAGCAATGACTATCACCATGACCAACGTCTAACCGATGAACGAATTGCCTTGCCGCCATTGAGTGAACGTTTCAACAAACCAGAGCAAATCCAGCAAGCCGGCATCATAGGAATCAACTGGGGACGCACGCACATTCCCCACTATCGAAACAATGGTGTATCGGTCACAACGTTATGCGCCAACCAAATAGAACCGCTTCAGCAAGCGTGCAGTGAAGAAGCAATCCCAAAGGCAGAAACGAACATCAGCGCACTCAAGCAACTTGATGTAGTGACAATCGCGACACCTGCGCATACTCATGCAGAGATAATTAAGAAGTTAGGTTCAACCAAGCTAATTTGTGAAAAGCCATTGGTGGGATTGAATTCCGACATCACTCACTGGCAGCAACCGAACTCCAACCTATTGGTTAATTACGCCTTTGCTCAGCTTAATACCGCCAAGACGATAGAGAAGTGGCTCGCCTCGCAAACCCAACCTTGTGTGGTCAATCTAGTCACCCAAGTTAATCTACCAGGCACCTTCACGCTCAAAGAGTGGTTTCTTGAGACAGCTAGCCACCCTATTTCTTGGTTGCTGCATTGCTTCGGAGACTACTCTCAATCAACACTGGTTGAGGAAAACGGCCAACTGATCGTTGAGCTGCAATGTGACGACCACCAGCTAAGGTTTGTATTTGAACTAACAGGTGAACCGGGCATCGAGCACAATCTAACGATTCAATCCAACCAGACCTTAACCAGCAAAGGCTACTACCGTGTCGGAGAAAAATGGCGTTTCGAGCCCATTCTCGTTAATGGCAACGCGATAAATGATGGAGAGTACAGCGAGTCTGATTGCTGGCAGGACGCCAATCAACGCAGTGTCGGTTTGATGTTGGCGATGTTCAATCAAAGCATCAGCTGGGATAACGGCCTGCAACTTGGCGCCTTCGATGCGCAAAAAGCCATTTTGATTGAGAAGATGCTCTGTTAGCCATTTCACCAGCGAGCTTCCTCTACGTTCCGTATCTTCGATTAAAAGGTCTCACTCGGGACCTTTTTATTGCTCATTTTTACCTTCGTACAGCTTAGGGAGCTTTTGGACACCCATGATCTAATTACTCCCTACGCTGTACAAAACGCTCTAAACCCAAGTAAACAGGCACAAAAAAGCCGCTTGATTTGAGCAAGCGGCTTTCGGGGTTCCCACTGATATTAAGACTGAACGCTTGTCGTCACCTTAAAGTCAGGGTTCACCGCAGTCAGCTTCTTGATGAGGTAATTCAGTAATACGCCGTACATAGGAACGAACAAACCAAGACTAATAATCAGTTTGAAGCCGTAATCCACCAGCGCGATTTCCGTCCAATGCTCCGCCATGAATGGATCTGGACTTTGGTAGAACGCAATGGCGAAGAAAGCGATGGTATCAAGTGCATTACCGAAAAGCGTTGAACACGTTGGTGCCACCCACCATTGCTTCATTTGGCGTAGGCGGTTGAACACATGCACATCCATGATCTGACCAAGTAGGTACGCCATGAAGCTAGCAATCGCGATACGAGCAACGAATAAGTTAAATTCCCCTAAGTGACCAAAACCTTGGAATTGACCTTCGAAGAACACCACCGATAAGAAGTAAGACACTGCCAAAGCAGGCAACATCACTAAGAAGATAATCTTACGCGCCAACTGAGCACCGAAAATACGCACAGTTAAGTCAGTCGCTAGGAATATAAATGGGAAAGTGAATGCGCCCCAAGTGGTATGGAAACCGAAAATAGTAAACGGTAGCTGAACTAGGTAATTGCTAGATGCAATAATGACTAGGTGGAATAGAACCAGATAGATAAGGGCGTTGCGCTGCTGCGCAGGGGTAAAGTTACTCATGCGATACCTTTTTAGTTTGGTTTGGGGGTGAGGGAACCCAAATCGAGTCACTGAATAAAGTGGCTCTTACCAACAATGTAAAATGAAAAATAAACTGGCTTGGCTCATTCTGAGCGAAGCGGTGGGCGATTATACATTAACCACTTTTCGCCGCAAGTCGTCTGTTTGACGCAAACGTTTAAGCATAAAAAAGGGTGTTTCATGTGAAACACCCTTTCAAGAAAAACTCTATTTTTAGAAGCCGCGTTGGAACAACCCTGCAAGATAATCCAACTCTTCCCTGCTCTCTTCAATCGCTAACGCTTCAAACCAAATCGCTTCGCTGTAATGCTCTGCCTTCATAAACAGTCGGCAACCTTCAAAGTCAATCAGCCAAGAGTGAATGTCTGCATCCCATTGCTTTTCCACCACAGTAGCAGAAAGCAGTCCGACTAAACGCTCGCCTAAGGCAGGAAAGCTATCAAGGTCAAAGCTCGGCGCAGTAATGATTAAGCGCCCTTCTTGTGCCATATAGTCCGCTAAGCCAAATTCCTTTTGCATCTGGTTCCTTATCCGTGGTGAGTAATGTGTTCTTGAATCAAATCGAGGAATGGGTCGGCGTACTTCTCCAGTTTGCGCTGACCAACGCCGCTGACTGCCAGCATTTCGCCGTAAGACGTTGGCAGAATTTCCGCCATATCAATCAAAGTTGCGTCACTGAAGACCACGTATGGTGGCAAACCATCTTCATCAGCAATCGACTTACGCAGCTTACGTAACTTAGCAAACAGCTTTTTGTCGTAGTTCTTGCTGGTCAGTTTATCTGATTTCGCCGCACGTGCTGCGGTGTCTAAACGCGGAACCGCTAACTCTAGAGTCACATCGCCACGCAACAACGGACGCGCCTCTTCGGTAAGTTGCAACGTTGAGTTACGCGTGATGTTTTGGAACAACAGCCCTTTGTGGATTAACTGACGGAAGATACTCACCCAGTAATCGTGGCTGTGATCGCGCCCTATCGCGTAGGTAGAAATCTTATCGTGACCGTTTTCACGTACACGAATGTTTTGCATGCCACGTAGCACTTCTACCACGTAGCCCATACCAAAGCTCTGATTCACTCGGTACACACAAGACAACGCCTTACGCGCTTCTTCCGTGGCATCAAAGTGTTTCGGTGGATCTAAGCAAATATCACAGTTGCCACATGGCTTCTCACGATACTCACCAAAGTAATTCAATAGCACCTGACGACGACAGGTTTGCGCCTCAGCAAAGGCACTCATCGCATTCAGTTTATGGGTTTCCACCTGCTTCTGTGGACCATCGTCTTTCTCATCCAACATACGACGCAGCCAACTGATGTCCGCCGGGTCATACAACATCATCGCTTCGGCAGGCAAACCATCACGCCCTGCACGACCGGTTTCCTGATAGTAGGATTCGATATTGCGCGGGATATCAAAGTGAACCACAAAACGCACGTTTGGTTTGTTGATGCCCATACCGAATGCCACGGTCGCCACCACGATCTGGATATCATCGCGTTGGAAAGCTTCTTGAACGTAAGCGCGCTCATCGGCATCCATACCTGCGTGATAACCAGCAGCACGAATGTGGTTGTTGCACAGCTTCTCGGTCACCATCTCAACTTTCTTACGGCTACCACAATAGATGATGCCGCAATTCCCCTTTTGGGTTTCAAGATAACGAACGATTTGCGAAACCGGCTTGTGCTTCTCAACTAAGTTGTAGCGAATGTTGGGACGGTCGAAGCTGCCTAGGTAAACCTCTGGATTATTCAGTTGCAGGCGTTCAAGAATATCTCGGCGCGTTGCGTCATCTGCTGTCGCCGTCAGCGCCATAAATGGCACATGGGAAAACTGCTGCTTAAGCTGACCAAGCGCGGCGTATTCTGGCCGAAAATCGTGTCCCCACTGGGAAATACAGTGCGCTTCATCGACAGCAATCATCGATAGCGGCAAGTTTTCCAAGCGCTCAATGAAATCACGCATCAATACGCGTTCTGGTGAGACGTACACCAACTTAAGATGACCAGTGTGCATGCGGTTATATACGCTGAGCAGTTCTTCACGAGGCATGGTCGAGTTAATGCATTCAGCCGCTACACCGTTGGCTTTAAGCTGGTCCACTTGGTCTTTCATCAGCGAAATAAGCGGAGAAATCACCAAAGTAATACCAGAGCGAACCAAAGCAGGGATTTGATAACACAGCGACTTACCGCCACCAGTAGGCAGGATAACTAAGCTGTCGCGACCTTCTACCGCAGCATCAATCACCAACTGCTGACCATCACGGAACTCTTGGTAACCAAACACATCCTCCAACACACGTTGAGGCGTTACAGGCGAGTCTGATTGTTCGGCTAACAAGGTAGAGGTCATGAAAAGTCTCAGATTGGGTCTTAAAAAAGAGGTGCTTATGCATACCACTGGCACACAAAGTGAGGGCACATTGTAATGGGGTTTCATGGTGAATAAAACCGCAAATTGTTAGGTGTTTCGCATCACGACTCGTATACTGATTTTCTGCTCTATAAAACACACAATTAGGTGACACTTCATGACACCAGAAGACGAACAACAACGCGCGCGGCAAGGCATCTTGCTAGCGATTGGCGCGTATACCATGTGGGGCATTGCGCCGATGTACTTTAAGTCCATCGCACAAGTATCTCCTTTGGAAATTCTCAGCCACCGAGTGATATGGTCTTTCTTTTTGCTTGCTGCACTCCTCCATTTTGGCCGTCACTGGCGCTCGGCTTACCACATCGCGAAAGACAAAAAGAAAATCGCTTACCTGATCGCAAGTTCCATGTTAATTGGCGGCAATTGGTTGATTTTCATTTGGGCGGTAAACTCGAATCATATGCTCGACGCCAGCTTAGGTTATTACATTAACCCACTGATCAACGTCTTACTTGGGATGGTATTTTTGGGAGAGAGACTGCGTAAATTACAGTGGTTCGCGGTTGTATTGGCAGGTTGTGGCGTACTCGTTCAACTGATTGTATTTGGCTCCGTACCTGTTGTTGCGATGGCGTTAGCAATGAGCTTCGGCTTTTATGGCTTATTAAGAAAGAAAGTCAGTGTCGATGCAAAAACTGGCTTGTTTATCGAGACATTACTTCTGCTGCCGGTGGCCGCTGTTTATTTGCTTTTTATTGCCGATACACCAACCTCAAATATGTTTACGAATCCACTTACGTTAAATAGTTTGTTGATCGCAGCTGGGGTTATAACAACCCTGCCACTGCTGTGCTTTACGGGTGCAGCAACAAGACTCAAATTATCGACTTTGGGCTTTTTCCAATATATAGGCCCAAGCTTAATGTTTTTACTTGCAGTATTGATGTATGGCGAACCCTTTACCATGGATAAAGCGATCACTTTCGTCTTTATTTGGGGAGCACTAGTCGTGTTTAGCTTTGATGGATTACGTAATAACCGTCGCTCACGCCGAATCGTTCAGCCACAGTGATCGTTTTTTACAAGACAAGTTAGAAATTGCCAGATAAGCTTGGTCATAATGTGACCAAGCTTTTTTTTGTTTAATGGAACATATTCAGTACTACGCAACCGACCATGACAACTTGAGTCTAATAGAGGCGAAATACCAGAAATTTGCTTTTCAAAGGCATTACCATCTGGATTTTCATCTCGGCCTGATCACGCATGGTGCGCAGAAGTTCCAATATCAAGGTAACAACCACCAAGTTGGTCACGGGCAAATTGTGATTATGCCGCCGGATGAGCTGCACGACGGGCAATCTAAGCTCGAGAGTGGCTACGAAGTGAATGTGTTTGCGATCGAACCTCACCTATTGAGCGATCTAGCCGATCTTAAGAAAAACGGTCAAATAATACACTTCAACGAACTGATCATCTCGGATCCCCAGATATTTTCACAACTTAGTAACTTACACGGGCTACTTCGTCGTGAAAACCTCAGCCAACTCACTAAAGATTGCCTTCCTTTTGAAGGATTTAACCAACTTTTTGATCGCTACGGATCGCTTGAGCGACAAAAAGTGGTGCCGCTAGGAAACCAATCGCTTGGGACGTTAAAAGATTATCTAATGGCTAACCTTGACCAAGCGGTGCGTTTGGATTCACTTTCAGAGCTGTGCCAACTGAGCCCAACTCAGTTCCAGCGCCACTTTAAAGCGCAAACCGGCATGACGCCTTATGCGTGGTTCGCACGCCTGCGCCTTGAACAAGGCATGAAGTTACTGCAAGCTGGTCAATGTGGTACCGACGTCGCCCACCAGATCGGTTTCTACGATCAAGCGCATTTCAGCAAAGCGTTTAAACAGACCTACGGCGTTTCCCCTTCTCAAGTGGCTCGTTAATTTCATTTACCGAGAAAGCTGTCAGTTTTTTACAAGCGCCACAGGTGACTTACCACGACAATAGCCGCATTGGTTAAATTTGAGATGTGTTATGAATGAATCCACCATATTGCTGACACTCGCCAGCATTCACTTTATTGCCCTAATGAGTCCAGGTCCGGACTTTGCGCTGGTCGTACAAAATGCGACGCGTCATGGTCGTCAAACTGGCTTGTACATTGCGTTGGGATTGTCCGTCGGTATTTTGCTGCACTCTTTGTTCAGCCTGACAGGTGTGAGTTTTGTCGTCCACCAGCACCCAGTGCTGTATTCCGTGGTACAACTGCTCGGTGGTAGTTACCTGCTCTACTTAGGAATTGGCGCATTGCGTGCCGTGATCTCGATGATCCAAAACCCACAGACGGATCAACCTAAGAAGCAAAATAACCTAGTGATCAGCAATAAGCGTCAAGCGTTTGCTAAAGGGTTTGCGACCAACATTCTTAACCCAAAAGCCCTGGTGTTCTTTGTCAGTTTGATGTCGAGTTTAGTCCCAGCAGGTATGTCGATTACTGGCAAAGGTATTGCACTGGTCATCCTGTTTGGCTTGTCGCTATTCTGGTTCTCTAGCCTTGCATGGATGCTGTCGACACAGCGCTTACAGCGTAAATTGCAACAAGCGGGTATCTACATCGACGGTCTATGCGGCGTGGTATTTACTCTAGTGGGCGGCAGTATTCTATACCAAACTATCAATACTTTTATCGGATAAAGTACTGATTTAAAAGCGTAGCACAATCGACATTTCTAAGATTGCTGACTCGACGTGACTCTCCATAACTGCCAAGCTCAAAGCACAAAACTGGCAACATGGAGAGTCATCATGCATTGGACGTTCAACCGACTCGTGACCACGGGTCTTTTTCTTACTTCCCCACTCGTCTTATCTACCCCAACCTTTGCTAACCAAGCAGCAGATGCGGTTGCGCCGGAGCACAGCACTGGCTTCGAGCAAAAACAACTGGTCAAAGCGAAAGATTATATGGTTACCGCTGCTAACCCAATTGCAACCCAAGCCGGGGCGGATGTTCTTGCACAAGGGGGCAATGCTATTGATGCCATGGTTGCCGTACAATTGATGCTGGGCTTGGTAGAGCCGCAATCATCAGGTATTGGTGGCGGTGCCTTCTTAGTGTATTGGGACAGTGAGAAACAAAAACTGACTACGTATGATGGACGCGAAACCGCACCGCTCGCCGCGACGCCGAAACTCTTTTTAGACGAAAAAGGACAACCCCTACAATTTTACGATGCGGTTGTCGGCGGGCGCTCCGTTGCCACTCCTGGTACAGTGAAACTGCTGTGGGACACGCACCAGAAATACGGCAAGTTGGAATGGAAAAAGATCATCCAACCCGTAATTACCTTGGCTGAACAAGGTTTCGAAGTTAGTCCTCGCCTCGCGAGTCTGATTGAAAAAGATGCCAAGCGCCTATCTCGCTTCCCTGCGACTAAGGCTTACTTCTTCAATCCAGATGGCTCACCAAAAGCCGAAGGCACGTTGTTGAAGAACCCTGAATACGCGCAAACTCTGACGGCAATTGCAGAGCAAGGGGCAAAAGCTTTCTATCAAGGCGATATCGCCACAGACATCATCAAGACCGTACAAAATGCACCGGGCAATCCTGGCGTATTGGCACAACCTGACTTTGATGCGTTCCAAATCAAGCAACGTGAACCGGTTTGTGCGGCTTACCAAAGCTATGACATCTGCGGCATGGGACCACCTAGCTCTGGCGCATTGACGGTTGGACAGATTCTCGCGATCACCGAGCAATACGATCTTAAAGGTTGGGGAGCCGAAAGCGCAAAATCATGGCAAGTGATCGCCGATGCATCGCGCCTTGCGTTTGCGGATCGCGGTAAGTACATGGCTGACCAAGATTATGTGCCAATGCCAACCGAAGGCTTGCTTGATAAAGATTATCTCAAACAACGTGCTGAGCTCATTCAAGTCGGTAAAGCCTTGAGTAAGGTTGAAGCCGGCAACCCTCCTTGGTCGCACGCGATGAACTTAAGCATGGACCAATCGATCGAGTTGCCTTCCACCAGCCATTTCAATATCGTCGATAAGCAAGGCAATGTGGTTTCAATGACAACAACCATCGAGAACGCCTTTGGCTCACGCTTGATGGTGCGTGGCTTCTTGCTCAACAACGAACTGACCGATTTCTCTTTCCGCACGCATCAAGATGGTGTGCCAATCGCGAACCGCTTAGAACCGGGAAAACGCCCACGCTCCTCCATGGCACCGACCATTTTGATGAAGGATGACAAACCTTACATGGCTATTGGCTCACCGGGTGGTAGCCGCATTATTGGTTACGTCGCACAAGCCATTATCGCCCACACGCAATGGGATATGGACATCCAAAGCGCGATTAATCAGCCACGATTGCTGAACCGTTTTGGCACCTTAGATATTGAGCAAGGTACCGCCGCAGAGGGCTTACAGCCAGCTCTGGAGAAGATGGGTTTTAAAACCGATGTTCGGGATTTGAACTCTGGTCTGCATGCGATACGCATAACAAAAGACGGTCTTGAAGGCGCTGCGGATCCAAGACGTGAAGGTGCCGCTATCGGGCAGTAAGAGTCTTTCGCTCGACCCCTTGTGCGAGATCTCTCACAAAGGGTTGAGCAAACCTCTCTTTTTTAATGGTAAAACCGTACAGCAAAGCGCATAAGCCATTGAATTTAATACTCATGTATCTTTTTTGAACGCTAAGAGAGTTAAAAAATGTGAGATTAGCCCGTTGTTGGAAATCGTTAAACACGTAATATTAAACCTGTCGGAAGGATGCTGACACGGAACAGGAAACACCACGGACTTGGTGAACTTCAGGAAGAAGAAACGGTTATTCAGGATGAATAGTCGGGCATGGATTGCAAAATTGGACATTGAACGGAATCAATAGTGACTAGGATGGTTGCTACTAAGGACGGGAAATGGACACCTCTGGACGAGGCAAGGATTTGAACATCAGGATGATGTCAGGGACACCGCTCAGGGAACAAGTGATGAGAGCTAACGAGGATAGTTAGCAGACCAGGATAAGGTCACTAAGGACACCGCTAGGAAGGCGACGTAAGGATTAAGCTGACGGATTCAGCACACTATCATGGATTAGATGCATGGAGCACTCTTAGTAGCTGGATTGCTGCGAGTAAGACTATAACCCCGATGGGCGCAAGCCCTCGGGGTTTTTCTTTGCCTAAAGTTTTTCTCAGTAGATCTGCTGAAAACAGGCATTCACCCACAACGCCCACCTTTCACTTCAAACGGCATCGTTAAGTCGCGCTTTTGTACTCCATTTATCATTCCATTTTTTACTGCGTTAGCGACACCAAAACTGCACAAACAAAAAGAGCCGCCGAAGCAGCTCTTAAGTTGATGATACCAATCACAGTAAATAAGTGATCAGAAATAGCGTAGGGAAAATGCTTGAGAACAAGGCGCAATTTTTCGATAAGTAGTTATTCTACAATCAAAAATTGCAACGCAGTTATCGAGTATTTTAACAAGCTAGAATGACCAGTTATTTACTACGATTGGTATGAGTTTTGGTCAAGCCTTACAGTTTCTCTAGTCGTGCGTAAGCAGTTACCAACCATTTGATGCCTTCACCGTTAAAGGCAATCTGTACACGGCTTTGTGGACCACTGCCTTCGAAGTTGATGATGGTGCCTTCACCAAACTTTGGATGCATCACACGAGAACCTAGCGTAAAGCCGGTTTCATTAAAGCTCTCTTTCACAACAGTTTGGCTAAATCGACCACTGCTTGAAGGACGGCTAACTTGCGCCTTCATTCGTACTTCATCTAAACAAGTTTCTGGCAGTTCACGGATAAAGCGAGACGGTTTATGGTATTTATCCTGACCGTACAAACGACGCATTTCAGCATAAGTGATGTACAGTTTCTGCATCGCACGGGTCATGCCTACGTAACACAGACGGCGTTCTTCTTCTAAGCGCCCTGCTTCTTCTGCCGACATTTGGCTTGGGAACATGCCTTCTTCCACACCGACCATAAACACCAATGGAAACTCTAGACCTTTCGCACTGTGTAATGTCATGAGCTGAACCGCATCTTCAAATTCGTCCGCTTGTCCTTCGCCCGCTTCTAGTGCTGCGTGGGTTAGGAATGCCGTCAGCAGTGACATGTCTTCGGCTTCTTCTGGTTTCTCGAATTGGCGAGTTGCGGTCACCAATTCCTCCAAGTTCTCAATACGTGCCTTAGACTTTTCGCCCTTCTCTTGCTCGTACATAGCGAACAAGCCCGAGTATTTAATCACATGGTCAGTTTGGTGATGCAGCGGCATCTCTAAGGTGTCGTCTTCTAGCGCGGTGACAAGCTCGATAAAACGGCTCAGAGCACCAGCAGCGCGACCAGCAAGCACCTTCTCGTCCAACATTGCCACACTCGCTTCCCACATGGTGCAACCACGATCACGAGCCGCAAAGCGGATGGTTTCAAGCGTCTTATCGCCCAAACCACGCGTTGGCGTATTCACCACACGTTCAAACGCCGCATCATCGTTACGGTTGGCAATCAGACGCATGTAGCTCAAGGCATCTTTGATTTCCTGACGTTCGAAGAATCGCATGCCGCCGTAGATACGGTAAGGCAGACCGGCTTGAATTAACGCTTCTTCCAGAACACGCGACTGGGCGTTGTTACGGTAAAGCATCGCAGCGTCATTCAGAGCACCGCCCTTGTCTTGCCACTCTTTGATTTTGTTCACCGCAAAACGGGCTTCATCTAATTCGTTGTAAGCGCTGTAAACCGAGATAGGCTCACCGACCACGCCATCCGTCCACAACTCTTTACCCATACGCTCGGTGTTATTCGCAATCAGGGTGTTAGATGCTTCCAGAATGGTCTTGGTTGAACGGTAGTTTTGCTCAAGACGAATGGTATTTACGCTTGGGAATTCGAGCGTAAACTTCTCAATATTCTCGACTTTTGCACCACGCCAACCATAAATCGACTGGTCGTCATCACCTACGATCATCACGTGACACTCAGGACCCGCCATCATACGTAGCCAAGCATATTGAATGTTGTTGGTATCTTGGAACTCGTCCACCAAGATATGCTTAAAGCGTGCTTGGTAGTGTTCACGGACGAACTTGTTATCACGCAGTAGCTCATGTGCGCGCAGCAAGATTTCCGCAAAATCGACTAAACCAGCACGATCACACGCTTCTTGGTAAGCGGTGTACAACTGCAGATATGTCTTGGTTACTGGATCATGGTACGCATCAATGTGCGACGGGCGCAGACCTTCGTCTTTCTTGCCGTTAATCCACCATGCCACTTGGCGTGCTGGCCATTGCTTCTCATCGAGGTTTTGCGCTTTGATCAAACGCTTTAGCAGACGCTGTTGGTCGTCACTGTCGATGATTTGGAAATCTTCCGGTAGCTTCGCATCAAGATAGTGTGCACGCAGAATACGGTGACAAATTCCGTGGAAAGTACCATTCCACATACCGCCTGCACTGCCCATCATTAGCTCTTCGATACGTCCACGCATCTCTGCCGCCGCCTTATTGGTAAAGGTTACCGACATGATTGAAAACGGAGAAGCTTGCTCGACCGACATCAGCCAAGCGATACGGTGAACAAGAACGCGTGTCTTACCACTTCCTGCGCCAGCAAGAACGAGCAAGTTTTCTAGAGGTGCTGCAACGGCTTCACGTTGTTTATCGTTCAAACCGTCGAGTAATAGAGATGGATCCATCATGATGAGAGCTACTGGTTATTTATACATAAAAACCGATTATAACCTAAACAACCGGGTGCTGTTTAGACAAAACTTGATAAAAAAATCGATGTTTTTTTGCCCAACACATCAATTAGTTATATCTATTTGACCCCACAAACCCATTTACTTCGGAAATTTTTCTGAAAGTTTTTTAGCCAGTTTCCTATCTTTTAAGTTAAGCAAGTTGATAACAAAAACGCCAAAACAGGTGATTCATCTTGCCAACTTAAAGTAAAGGAAATCATTCAGAGGAATTTATTATGAAAAAGTCGAATCTAGCTGTTACTGCTGCTGTTACTGGTCTTCTAGCTCTTGGTGGCACAATGCTAACTGCAGCTCCAGCTGTCGCTGCTGAAAAAGAAAAGTGCTATGGCGTTTCTAAAGCAGGTAAAAACGACTGTGCAACAAAAAGCAGCTCATGCGCTGGTACTTCTAAAGAAGATAACCAAAAAGACGCATTCGTAGTCGTACCAAAAGGTCTTTGTGACAAACTCGCTGGCGGTAGCACTTCTTCTTCATAATCTTTTATCGCTAGCTATTGTGAGGATGCGTTGACGCTCAACCAACGCAAAGCCAAGACGCATCCTTCTCTTCCCGCACGATTTGAAAAGGAGTTTCACGTGAAACACCACACCTTCCACGACCTTGTTGGAGTTGGATTAAGAACCCCACACCTCGATTACTTTAGCCAATCCCAGCCTGAGTTGTCTTGGTTAGAAATCCACAGTGAAAACTATTTCCAACCCAATGCAACAGAGCGCCATCAGCTACAAACGCTTCGCGAGCAATATCAAATTAGCTGCCACGGTATTGGTTTGTCGCTAGGTTCGGTGGAACGTGTTAGTCAAAAGCATCTTGCGCAACTTAAATCACTGATTGACTCAATCGACCCAATTCTTGTTTCTGACCATTTAAGTTGGAGTGAAAACGGCGGTCACTACTTTAATGACCTGCTTCCACTTCCGTATACGGAAGAAGCGCTCAACGTGTTCACTCGTAACGTGAATGAAGTGCAGGAATATTTGCAACGCGAGATCTTGATAGAGAACCCATCTAGTTATGTGAAGTTTCAACATTCGACCATCAGCGAATGGGAGTTTCTTACCGAAGTGCAAAAGCGCACTGACTGTCGTTTATTGCTCGATTTAAACAATGTTTATGTTTCGGCGTTCAACCACGGTTTTGATTGCGACACATACCTAGATGCGATTCCAGCCGACAAAGTGGATGAGATTCACTTGGCAGGTTTTACCATTAAACAACTCGACAAAGGTGAGATATGGATTGATACCCATAGCCGCCCAGTTAGCGATGAAGTTTGGCAGTTGTTTTCACAGTGGACAAAAAAACACGGTCCACGTCATGCGTTGATTGAATGGGATTTGGATATCCCCGCGCCAGAAGTCTTATTAGGAGAAGCGCAGAAAGCATCACAACTGCTGTTGCAAGGCACACTTCCAAGTGAACAAAGCGAACCAAGGAAGGCATCATGAATCTAGCCACCTTACAAAGCCAGTTTGCTAAAGCCCTGCACTATCAAGCGCTCGGTGAAGACTGCGATATTGCCAGTGATGAGTTTACCGCTGATGAACGCATACAAATTTACCGCAATAACTTTATCGTCAGCTTAAGCGAAGTGTTGTCCGCGACCTACCCGATGGTTGAAGCGCTGCTTGGTGAAGAATGCTTTGAACAGATAGCTCGCCAGCATGTTCTTTCTTACCCATTAAAAGAAGGAAATGTGGTGCATTATGGCGAAGGCTTTCAAGACACCATCATGCAGTTTAGTCAGGTGATCGCACAAGCACCTTACAGCCCTGAAGTCGCACGCTTCGAGTGGCATATCGACCTAGCTCGTCAAGCACAGTATGAGCAATCCAATGCAGCGGAATTAAAACCGCTTGCGTTACTTGGCGAAGTGAGTGAAGAGCAACAACCCGCTTTAGTCTTACACCTTAAAAAGGGCTGCCGCAGCTTTGACTCCAATTACGCAGTATTCGATCTATTTAGTGCGATTCAAACTGGGCAATTCGAACAACTTAATATCAACCAATTACAGCAAGGTGTCATCTCGATTCAAGCCAATGGAGAAGCCTTGTGTCACGCACTCGATGCCGATGTGTTCCAACTGCTGCAATGTTTAGAGCAGAAGCAGAGTTTGAGCGAAATACCTGAAGTTTTACTCGCTCATCTCAATCGCATCATGGCACTCGATATTGTTGACGGCTTTACATTGCAATCAATCTAAGGAGCACTCTATGACGGATACGGTTAAAAACTTAGTGAATCGGTACGACGATTTAATCAGTACCCTACAAGCTGGCTTTGTCCCTTTACTACTTCTCTTTTGTCGCTTGTGGGTAGCCTGGGTGTTCTTCAATTCAGGACTAATCAAAATCTCATCTTGGGATAGCACGCTGTACTTATTTGAGCTGGAATACCAAGTGCCAATCTTGCCATGGGAATTGGCGGCTTATTTAGGTACGGCTGCGGAGTTGGTTCTACCGGTGTTCTTGGCACTGGGATTGATTACCCGCCCGATGGCAGCAATGCTGTTTGTGTTCAACATCATCGCAGTGATCTCTTACCCACTGTTGTGGGAGAAAGGTTTTTATGACCACCAACTTTGGGGATTGATGATTCTTATCGTAATCGTATGGGGGCCAGGACCGCTGTCTTTGGACCACATCCTGAAAAAGAAAATGACGAGCTAAAAAAATCCCCGCATCATGCGGGGATTTTTTATTATTTATTCAAGTAAGCCAGTAGCTCTTCTGCTGAGATACCTTGCTGAGCGAGGTCTTTTGCCATCTGCTCGACTTGTTCATCTTTGCGTGACTCAATCACTTGCTGAAATTGGTACACGATATCACGCAAAATTGGCAGAGGTACTTGTTTCGCCGCACTACGAATACGCTCGGAGCTTTGATTACCCAGCTCATTAAGCAACTTGCCAAACATCACCTTTTCTGGTGAATCTTCCATTTGCTCTAGAATACGAGCCATTTCATACGTGGTTAACGACATTACTTTTTGAGTTCCGTTATGGTGTCAGGAAAAGTCTGAGTGACAAATATACACGCCTTACTTACATTGGAAAATACTAAATTACACTGATTTACGCTTTCGCAAAGCTCGAGTGCCAGTTCTTCCCTGCTTTTGTAAACAGAACGACCAACGCAGGTAATAGGACCCACATATGAATTGCGATCAAGGTTTGTGGATCCAGAGATAAGCGTTGCAGTGTACCCACCAACAAACCAGAGCCACTCATTTGGAACAATCCAAGCAGTGCAGCTGCCGTGCCCGCCTTATCACCAAACGGTTCTAACGCTTTCCCTGCCGCTGCACCCAGAATGAATGCAAAACCTACAGAAGACATAAAGATAGGTAACATGAAAGAAAGCGCGGTATTCTGACCATTCATCACTAGCATGATCACACCTGCGAGACCCAGAGTTGAGATCCCGGTGACCAAGGTGTTGTGAGTTCCAACGCGCTCCATAAACTTAGGCGCCAGCATACATGCCGCAATGTTTATCACCGCATTTACACCAAACCAGAAAGTGAATTCATTCATCGACAGCCCCATCCCCGTCATCAATATCGACGGTGCTGAGGTAACGTAAGCAAGAATAACCGCCATCGCCATCAAGCATAATGACGCATGGAAAACAAAAGATGGTGTGCTAAGCACTGCCCAATACCGACTAAGCTTAAACACGGCTTGCTTTTCTGTTGACGGGTTAGTCTCTTTCATCATGAAAAACATCAATGATCCAGACACCACAGCAAAACCCGCCATAAAGCTAAAGTTAGCACGCCAGTCAAATTGCTGAGTTAACCAGCTACCTAGAATTGGAGCTAAAGCCGGAATGAAACAAATCGCACCGTTAAGGTAGCTGATCATTTTGCCGCTTTTTTCCGGGCCAAAGATATCGCGAACTGTTGCAAAGGCTGCTACCGATGTCGCACACGCACCTAAGCCTTGTAGCAGTCGGGAAACCAACATCCACTCAATATTTTGAGCACTCCACGCCAATAAAGCGCTCATCGCGTAAATGGTGATACCGCCCAATGCAACAGTTCGACGTCCGAGTTTATCTGCTAGGGGACCTGCGAATAGCTGACCAACACCCATAGCAAATAAGAACCAAGTGATCGTGTCTTGTGCTAGCGCATTATCGACCTGAAAAGTGGAAGCAATAAGAGGTAAAGCAGGTAGATAAATATCAATCGCTAAAGGACTGAAAAGAACCAAAATGGTCAATAACGCCATCTGTTTTTTACTATTAGAAAACTGGCTAGACACACAACACTCCGAATTGGATAAAGAACTTTGGGTAAAGCTTAATCATCTGATGATATGAATGGAAATGATGTATAATCATGAGCATTATTCCTCAGAGGAAATTCACTGTGAACGTCGAAAAACTGGCTCGTATCGATTTAAATCTATTGGTCTGCTTTAAAGTGCTGATTGAAGAGTTAAACGTTACTCGTGCGGCCCACCGATTGTGCTTAAGCCAATCCGCCGTAAGTAAATCACTGGCTAAACTGCGCATTCAATTTGATGACCCTCTTTTCACTCGAAACTCACATGGATTAACACCTACGCCGCGCGCATTGTTTCTTAAACCGAAACTGGATCTGTTGATAAATCAGTTAGAAGTGCTGACTCAACCCGAAGAGTTTTCTCCGCAAAGCAGTGAATACCGTTTTCAAATAGCAGCGGTAGAGAGTGTCTACCCTCTCATTCTACCCCATTTCTTACCGGCGATTTTTCAACAAGCACCTGGCGTGACAATTAGCACACACCCGTGGTCGGATAATACATTTAAAATGCTTCAACGCGGCGAACTGGATTTAGGCTTAACTGGAAAAGATATCGATATAAACGATGCCAAGCTGACTCTTCAACCACCCGATGACATTTGCGAGTTGGAAATTTATCGTGATTACCAAATGTGCATTATTCGCAAAAACCACCCTGCGCTAAAACGACCTTGGAATCTGGAAGCCTATCTCGCCCTACGCCATGTACAGGTGCGTTGTGATGGCAACGACCGTTGGTTGCTAGATTATCGCCTTGCAGATATTGGCGCCGACCGCGATATTGCCGTCACTGTGCCCGACTTTAACAGTGCCGCAAGTTTATGTTCATACACCGACTTTATCTTTACTGCGCCAAGTCATTTTGTGCAACTTGCGGCCAAACAGCTTGATTTGGTCGTGCTGCCACTACCGTTAGAATTCCCACCTATGGCTTACACTTTATTCTGGCACCGAGATAGAGAAAACGACCCTGCATTAGGCTGGCTACGTACGATGATCACACAAAAAACCGATCACCTTAGATAAAAACACCGCACTCAATTTGCGCTTAGCGGCTAAAATGAGTAGCTTAACTGTCGTAGTCCTTTTTGGCTCATCTATGGCCTAGTTGTACTCCGACTCTATTGAAGTGATTGCGAACCTCAATGGAATCGTAAACTGCATGAAGCAGATGGAAACAGCTCCCACACCTGAGCATGAAGGAGCGGTAATTTGAAGGAATAACACAGATGCACAACGATACCCAAAGCCGCGTGAATGCAATTCGCGAATGGCTAGCACAACATAATATTGATGCCCTACTTGTCCCTCATGAAGACGAGTACTTGGGTGAATACGTACCAGCGCACAACGAGCGTTTACATTGGCTAACTGGCTTTACTGGTTCTGCTGGTGCTGCGGTAATCACCAAAGACAAAGCCGCTATCTTTGTTGATGGTCGCTACACAGTACAAGTAACAAAGCAGGTTCCTGCTGATCTATTCGAATACCGTCACTTGATTGAAGAGCCTGCACTAGATTGGATTAAAGACCATCTTGCAAATGGCGCGTCTGTGGCAATCGACCCTCGCATGCACAACGCTGCTTGGCTAGACATGGCACAAGCAAAACTTGCTGGCGCACTTGAGCTTAAGATTCTCGATAGCAACCCAATTGATGAACTGTGGCACGACCGCCCTGCTCCTGTGGTTTCTGATGTTCGCCTAATGGCAACAGAAGCAGTTGGTCAGTCAAGTGAAAGCAAACGCCAAGAAATCGCAGAGCTCGTGAAAAAAGCCGGTGCAGACAGCGCAGTGATCACAGCACTTGATTCTATCTGTTGGTTACTCAACGTTCGTGGTCTTGATGTATCACGTTTACCAGTTCTGCTTTCTCACGCGATTCTGCACTCAGACTCAAGCGTGGAATACTTCCTAGATCCTGCTCGCCTACCTGCTGAGTTTGACGCTCATGTTGGTGCCGGCGTGACGGTTCATCACCCAGAAGCATTGCAAGCACGACTAGAAAACCTAACTGGCAAGAATGTACTGGTTGACCCTGCGACAAGTAACGCGTGGTTTAAGCTGGTGCTTCAAAACGCAGGCGCATCTGTGGTGAGTAAAGCTGATCCATGCCTAATGCCAAAAGCAGCAAAGAACGCAGTTGAAATCGCAGGCATGAAAGCATGTCATATCCGCGATGGCGTAGCGATGAGTAAGTTCCTGTCTTGGTTAGATGCTGAAGTCGCTGCTGGTAACCTGCATGATGAAGCGACGATGGCAGACAAACTGGAAGCGTTCCGTAGCGAAGACCCGACACTTATGGATCTTAGCTTCGATACTATCTCGGCAGCAGGTGGCAACGCGGCGATGTGTCACTATAATCACGAGAACCAACCTGAACCTGGCAAGCTAGAACTGAACACACTTTACCTAGTGGATTCAGGCGGTCAGTACCTAGATGGCACGACAGACATCACGCGTACCATTGCGATCGGTCAGCCTTCACAAGAGATGATTAAACAGTTCACTCTTGCGCTAAAAGGTCACATCGGTGTTGCTCGTGCACGTTTCCCGAAAGGCACACGTGGTTACCAAATCGATACGCTAGCTCGTCAGCACCTATGGGCGGAAGGCTACGATTACGATCACGGTACTGGTCACGGTGTTGGTCACTTCCTAAGTGTTCATGAAGGTCCAGCAAGCATTTCGAAGAAGCAAATCGACGTGCCTCTAACAGAAGGTATGGTGCTATCCAACGAACCAGGCTACTACCGTGCAGATGCGTTTGGTATTCGTATTGAAAACTTAGAGCTTGTTGTTGAAACCGCAACAAACGGTGACTTCCCTGTTCTGTCATTTGAGTCGCTAACACGCTGTCCAATCGACAAGCGAAATATCAACGTTGATATGCTAACTCGTCCAGAACTTGCTTGGCTGAATGATTACCATCAGAAGGTATGGGATGAGATCAGCCCACTTGTTGAAGGTGATGTGAAAGAGTGGCTTCGTCAAGCAACGCTACCAGTAGCACATAGCTAGAAGCTAGAAGCTAGAAGCTAGAAGCTAGAAAAAAGTAGAGGGTTGATGTTTTGCATCAACCCTCTTTTTTTGCCTATGTTTCACGTGAAACATAACGATGACCAGTGGCTTTCTTTGCTACTTAACCAGAATACGCCGAGTGCCAATCTCGCCATACAGGGTCAAACCCTTTGGCTCGAATCATATCTTCCACAGAACCTGCGCTTCGCTCATCACTGATCTCAAACTGCTCGAGTTCAACATCATCCATCGCATAACCACCCGGCTGAGTTTTCGATGCAGCAGACATACTGGTAATGCCTAAAGGCAATGCGTTATCTCTAAACTTCGGTGACTCACGAGTCGATAATGACAACTCCACTTCTGGATTCAACAAACGATAAGCGCAAATCAGCTGAACAAGTTGCTTATCCGTCATGACTGATTTGGGTTGGAGCGCACCCTCACAAGGACGCAAACGCGGGAAAGAAATCGAGTAACGAGTCTGCCAATACGTGCGCTCAAGATAGTCCAAGTGCGCTGCCACATAAAAACAGTCGGTACGCCACTCTTCCAACCCTATTAAAGCACCAATACCGATCTTATCGATGCCCGCCTTTGCAAGACGATCGGGTGTATCCAATCGGTATTCGAAATCCATCTTGTTGCCACGCAAATGGTGCTCGGCGTAAGTCGAAGGATGATACGTTTCTTGATAGACCATCACCGCATCCAAACCCAATGTCTTGAGCTCAGCGTATTCGTCTTGATCAAGTGGCTGTACTTCCATCGCCAAATAGTTAAAGCGCTTCTTAATCATAGGCACCATTTCGCGGAAGTATTTCATACCCACTTTAGTTTCGTGTTCGCCAGTCACCAGCAATACGCTATCAAACTTCATGCGCTTGATTGCTTCGACCTCTGCAACCACTTCGTCCCGATTCAAGGTACGACGCTTGATTCTATTCTCCATCGAGAAGCCACAATAAGTACAAGCATTGGCACACAAGTTAGAAAGGTACAATGGAATGTAAAGCGACATGGTATTACCAAAGCGCTTACGAGTTGCCGAATATGACAGCTGCGCCATTTGCTCTAAGTACGCTTCAGCCGCTGGTGAAATTAGCGCTTTAAAGTCTTCCAAATCACGCTTGGGTTTATTCAATGCTCGCTCGACGTCTTTTGCCGTTTTCGCATAGATAGACATCGAAATGTCATCCCAATTAAGCTGCTTAAATTGTTCAACGAAGCTCATGTTTTCCTCGCTTAATAGCTAAACCAATCTAGGACTAAAGCTCATCTAGGAATGACGTCAGTGGACTCGACGCAACCGCATGAGAAACCTTACCTGCAAGTCCGGCTTCATAAGCCATACGCCCCGACTCTACCGCCAACTTAAATGCTTTCGCCATCGCAACGGGATCGCTCGAAGTCGCAATCGCGGTATTAACTAGCACGGCATCCGCGCCCATTTCCATCGCACGCGCAGCATGTGAAGGAGCACCAATACCCGCATCAACAATGACAGGAACATTAGCTTGGTCGATGATGATCTCTAGGAAATCGTGAGAAACTATCCCTTTGTTGGAACCAATCGGAGCACCCAATGGCATGACAGCAGCGCAGCCAACCTCTTCCAATCGTTTACACAGAACCGGGTCAGCATGACAGTAAGGAAGGACAATGAAGCCTTCACGAACCAGCTGTTCAGCGGCTGCAAGTGTCTCAATTGGATCGGGCATCAAGTACTTCGGGTCTGGATGAATTTCCAGTTTTAGCCAGTTAGTACCCAACGCTTCTCGCGCCAGTTGTGCAGCAAACACAGCATCTTTAGCATTCTTTGCTCCTGATGTGTTTGGCAATAAGTTCACCCCCGCTTTTACTAGCGGCAGCAAAATATCGTCTTGTTGGTCATTCACATCCACACGCTTCAACGCCATGGTCGCAAGTTGAGAACCCGATACTTGAATCGCTTCTGCCATTAATCGGCTGCTGGCAAATTTCCCTGTTCCCGTGAACAGTCTTGATTCGAATTGTTTATCACCAATTTTAAGCATCGACTTTAACCCCCTGCGATCGCTTGAAACAAAGAGATGCTATCTCCCTGTGAAAGAACTGTGCTAGCCCACTCACTGCGTGACACAACATTGTTATTAATTGCAAAAACACAGCCCATTTCAGGCAGCGCAAATTGACTAATGATTTGCTGTAGATTCGACTCACTGGCAACTTGATGTGACTGGTCATTGATGACAATAGTGATCACATCTAAGTCAGCAGCGGTCATTTGTGTTGTTTGTTGTTCTGATAACGTCATTGCTTCCAACTCTCTTAATTCTGCCCATTACTCACAAGCTAAATCTGAGCACACACTTGGCACTGTTTATCTTTGCTTATCGCCATGGTTTGCCATTGCAGTTTCAACCCATCAAACAGATGCAACTTGGCAGTCTCGACATGAAACTTTCCCGTCGCCAGTTTTTGAATTGCTGCTATCGCTTGGTAGTTACCAAGTGTGCCGACCACCGGACCGACGACACCGCTCTCACTGCACTTTTGCGTTTGCGGTAATTCGTCGAACGGATACAAACAGCGGTAACACGCTTTACTCTGCGCTTCTTGTTCACTTGGTGTTTGGTAATCAAAGACAGCGAATTGCCCTTGCCAACCAATTGCCGCCGCCGAGATGAGCGGCGTATTTTGCTCGAAACAAACTTGGTTAATGAGCTGACGCGTTGGCATGTTATCGGTGCAGTCGAGCACCACATCCGCTAGCATCACCTCAAGCTGAAGCTGTGCTTTGTCTAATCGCTTATTGAGGGCACGAATTTGAACCATAGAATTAAGGTCAGTCAGTTGCTTCACAGTCGCTTTTGTTTTCGCAACTTGGAGGTCTTGTTCACGATAAATGATCTGACGTTGTAGGTTACTGCTATCAACTTCATCGTCATCGACCACAACCAATTTACCAATACCCGCTGATGCCAAGTACAAACTCGCTGCGCTCCCTAACCCACCACAACCGATGATCAGCACATGCGATTTGCTCAAACGCTCTTGCCCGACTTCGGCAATTTCAGGCAGAGCGACTTGGCGCTGATAGCGAAGGAACTGCTTATCCGTGAGCATGCTCGCCTCTCTTGGTATGCGCTAATTTACTACTCTGATCAGTAAACGTTAGCTGTCTTTCATTCATCAGTTGTGCGAAGAACTCGATGACGGACTGAGGTGATTCTGCCAACGTAATAGCTCGCACAACTGCCAAACTAGAAACACCTGTTTGCCAAACTTGGTCTGCATTAGATTGGTCAATGCCACCAATCGCGACCGTCGGAAAGCCAAGCACATAGTCACTACCTGCTTTGTCTTTTGCAGGACGGAAAACCGACTCTGTGTTTGTATAAGGAATGCTATCAATCAGCTTTTGATACAGAGCCAAGCGCACCAAACCTTGTGGTTTCGATGGCATCTGTTTAGTGGTGGTTGGAAAAATATGCCCTAGCGCGATGTAACTAGGATGAATTTGTACGATGCGCAGTAGCTCATAATAACCATGAGTAGAAAGACCAAGACGAATGCCGGCTTTAGTTATCTGAGCCAAATTCGATTCTTCTATGTCTTCTTGTCCTAGGTGAACGCCATAAGCGCCATGCTTGATTGCCAACTGCCAGTAGTCATTTATGAACACTTGTGCTTGATACTGACGACCTAGCTCAATTGCTCGAATGATCTGTTGTTCTAAATCGGCTTGTTGTGGGTTCTTGATTCGCAGTTGAATAGTGTTGATGCCTAGTGGCAGTAGACGCTCAATCCAAGCAACATCATCAACGACTGGATAGAGCCCTAGACTTTGCTTAGTCAGAGTTGGAAAGCTAACGCTCTCGCCTTGTGCAGACCAACCAACTTGAATACCTAGTCGGTTATCCTCCAGTACAGGTGTGGGGAAATCATCAAATTGGTCAGCCCACCGAGTAGACCTTCCCTCATCAAGGTTGTCATTCAACAGTGTTTCACGTGAAACATTCGCTTGCTGAGTTAGTATTCCTCGAGCAAGTGTTAACGCATCTTCGATAGGAAAATCGAGTACTGTCAGCGTTACTATCCAAGCAAGGTGATGTTCAGGATTGAACATTGCGTTGAATTTGGACTTAACGGAAAGTGCTCTCACTTCGTTGTTAATTGGGTGACGCCAGATATCAAGCTGAAGCACTTTCTCCTTTTCATCGGATACCTGAGTATCAGCAATACCAATATAAATCGCTTTCGACGGTTGCTTAGCACACGCTTCTACCGACAAAGCAGAACGGTAATAGAGCACAAATGAACTCTCATGCTCAGAGTCATAATCATCAATGAGATCAGTCGTTATGTGTGTGGTCTGTTGGCCGCGAACAAGCTGAATAGATTGAGTTGGGCTCACACCCAACTCAATGTCTTCTATGCTAAAACCCTGTTCTTTCGCCAACAACAAACATTGCTGAACTAAACCTGTCAGTTCAATCAACGATGACGGAATAAGGATTTTGCTCATTAGTCACTTACCTCGGCATGTGCTGCTGGGTGGTATAGCTCGGAACCTGACTCTCTAAATTCTTGCGATTTCTGACGCATCCCTTCAAGAGGATCATCTAGCATTTTAATCGAGATAGCTTGGTCCGCAGCAACTTGCTCAGTGTCTTTCGCGTACTCTCGTACCTCTTGCGAAATCTTCATCGAGCAGAACTTTGGTCCGCACATCGAACAGAAGTGAGCAACTTTGCCGGACTCTTGAGGTAAGGTTTCATCATGGAAAGCGCGCGCGGTATCTGGGTCGAGTGACAAGTTGAATTGATCTTCCCAGCGGAACTCGAAGCGAGCTTTAGAAAGCGCATTATCACGAACTTGAGCACCTGGGTGCCCTTTCGCTAAATCAGCGGCGTGCGCAGCAAGCTTATAAGTGATCATGCCTACTTTCACGTCTTCTTTGTTTGGTAAACCGAGGTGCTCTTTCGGAGTTACGTAGCAAAGCATTGCACAGCCATACCAACCAATCATGGCAGCGCCGATGCCTGAAGTAATATGGTCGTAACCAGGAGCGACGTCTGTCGTCAATGGACCAAGGGTATAGAAAGGAGCCTCATGACAGTGCTCTAACTGCTCTTCCATGTTCTCTTTGATCATATGCATTGGAACATGACCAGGGCCTTCAATAATCACCTGTACGTCGTATTCCCACGCAATCTTGGTTAACTCACCAAGGGTACGAAGCTCTGCAAATTGCGCTTCGTCGTTAGCATCGGCCACCGAGCCAGGACGCAGACCATCACCGAGAGAAAGTGCGACATCATACTTAGCACAGATTTCACAGATCTCTCGGAAGTGGGTATATAAGAAGCTTTCTTGGTGATGCGCTAAACACCATTTCGCGATGATAGAGCCACCACGAGAGACGATGCCAGTAACGCGTTTTGCAGTCATTGGCACATAACGAAGTAGTAAACCGGCATGGATAGTAAAGTAGTCAACGCCCTGCTCTGCTTGCTCAATCAGGGTATCGCGCATCACTTCCCAGTTAAGGTTTTCCGCAACACCATTCACTTTCTCAAGCGCTTGATACATTGGTACGGTACCGATCGGAACCGGACTGTTACGTAGAATCCACTCGCGAGTTTCGTGGATGTTACGTCCAGTAGAGAGATCCATAACGGTATCTCCACCCCAACGTGTCGCCCAAACGAGCTTCTCTACTTCTTCCTCAATCGAAGAAGTGACCGATGAGTTACCGATGTTGGCGTTCACTTTGACCAAAAAGTTACGTCCAATGATCATTGGTTCGGATTCTGGGTGGTTAATATTGGAAGGGATAATAGCGCGACCTTCGGCGACTTCTTTGCGCACGAATTCGGCGGTAATATCTTTTGGTAGGTTCGCTCCGAAGCTTTGACCCGGATGCTGTTGATTCAGCACTTCATCGCGATACTTGGCACGCCCCATGTTTTCACGCAGCGCAATGTATTCCATTTCTGGGGTAATAATACCTTTGCGAGCATAGTGCAATTGGGTCACACAATGGCCATCTTTGGCACGTCGAATACGTGGTAGATTACCGTAACGAAGATCGTCTAGTGTTTCGTCTTCTAAGCGTTCTTTGGTGTACACCGAGCTTACTTCATCAAGTAGCTCAGTATCGGCACGCTCTTCAATCCACCCTTCTCTCAGCTTAGGTAAGCCGCTATAGAGGTCTATGGTGTGCTCTGGATCTGTGTATACACCCGAGGTATCGTAAACGCGTACTGGCTCATTAGGTTCGAAAATAGGCGCTTCTTTTGTGCCTCCAATAAGGCTATCAGCGAGTGATATTTCACGCATTGGCACACGAATATCTGGACGTGAACCTTCTACGTAGACTTTGCTTGAATTGGGGTACGGTTGTACCGAGAGTGTATCAATGAACTGTTTTGCTTCCAGTCTCGCTTGTTTGCGACTCGACATAGCATTTTTCCTTGCTTTGTTATACTAGATAAAAAGTAATTGGATAAAAATGCTTGGCGGATAGATGCGACAAGAGGAGTCAAATTAAGGCTAGTTAAAGCTTACGATATTTGCCTGTAAAAACATTCGACTTTTGATAGGTCAACCAGAAAGAACTCCGGTGTGAATATCTTCTCTTGTTCCCTTCGCAGATTCTAATCTGATCAGGTTCAACGGATCCCGAATTAACGGTCTCAGCCTTATGGCACTCCGACAAGTGATATCAGTATATAAAAACGGCTTGGTGAAACCAAGCCGACCTGTTCAATTTTTAACTACTTTGCTAGCTGCGCATCAATAATTGAAAGCCTATCCACGCAGCTGAAATACTTAACACGACATTCAACAATACGTTCAATCCCATCTTAAAGAAAGCGCCCTGCTGCATGAGCAACACATTATCCATCGAGAAGGTGGAAAACGTCGTTAGTGCGCCTAAAAAACCCAAGCCAATCACTTGTCGCCAAGGTTCCGTTGCCAAAAGTTCATTATCGAAAGCTGCTATCAATAAGCCCATCATAAATGAGCCAACAACGTTAACGGTTAACGTACCATATGGAAAACCACGCCCCAATAAAATGACACAAAGTTCAGAAATTAAGTAACGAGAACATGCACCAAATGCACCACCCAATGCAATAAAACCCAAAACGGATAGTTGTCCCATAATTCCCCCAGAAAAGTTAATGGCGACATTGTAATCAAATTTACGGCAATAGTGATTATACAATCTTAGAATTCAGCAAAGTATAGCGCTTAAAACTTATCAAGATTTTAAAAGTTACAGGAGTCACTTTACTTCGATGTAACCCATCAAACCCGTCTTCATATGTTCAATTACATGACAATGGTACATCCAACGCCCTGGGTTATCTGCAACAAATGCCGCTTTCGCACTGCCGTTTTTTCCAAGTAAGACCGTATCGGTATGAAACGGTTCGTCGAGTTTTTTGCCATCTAACTCAAGAACCGTAAATGTGTGTCCATGAAGATGAATAGGATGATGATATTGGGTGACGTTCTTTAGGTTGAAGATATAGGTTTTTCCAATCTCCAATGTTGAAAGCGGCGCTGGAATATTATCTTTGCTCATTCCCTCCCAAGCCCGTTTGTTCATCAGCCAGAATTGGGGGATCGCTTTGCCCGATTGATCAGCAGGAGTGATCGCCCCCTCCCACTCAAACACATAATCGATTTGCTCTGCATTTTTCAAATCGAGAGCTGGCACAGGGTTGAGAGGTAATAAAGGCAGTTTCTGGTTGTTCGACAGATCAGACTCAACAACGTCAAACTCGCACAAAGGGAATGGGAAGCGTCCTTTCATTTGACGCACATAAACACGTTTTCCAGCCTTTGGAGCAATCAATCCGACATCTAACCTCATTCCTGGACCAATTTTATGCTGAGTGAGCTTGTAAGGCGTTTTAACAGGGTTACCATCAATAGCGATAACCCAAGCCTCTGCACCTTCAATAGCGATCGGGTAAGTAATGGTGTTATCGACATTAGCAATTCTTAATCGCGTGGTAGCATTCTGCTTCAGCGTATAAACAGGTTCATGCACACCATTGACGCTACTCCACTCTCCGGGAGTCCCCATACGAGCGCTCAAGCGCGGTACCATAAGGTTCTTCCACTGACCTTGTTTGTCTAAATGCCAATGCTTTAGAACTATTTCCTGTTCTTCATCAAATAGAACAGGCTCAGCCTCTTCAACGATAATTAGCCCAACTAAGCCCATACCAAGTTGCTTAACGCTATTCATGTGGGGGTGATACCAAAACGTGCCTGCATCTGGCGGTGTAAATTCATAAACGAATGTTTCACCCGGCATGATAGGCGGCTGGCTTAAGAAAGGTACACCATCCATTTCAATAGGGATTCGCAAGCCATGCCAGTGGATTGTAGTCGGCTCTGAAAGCTTGTTAGTAAACCGAATTATAACTTTCTCGCCTTGGCGACAACGAATCGTAGGCGCTGGAATCGAACCATTAAATGCGAGTACGTCTGTGTTAAACCCAGGGACCAATTCTGCAGTAGAAGGCTCTGCAGTGATATCGTATATATATTGCCCCTGCTTATTAGTGCTCCTAGATAGAGAACATGCAGGTAGAACGGTAAGCGCGGAGATTGCTAAGGATGATTGAAGAAAGCGTCGACGAGATATATCCATACATAGTTACTCATTAATCCAGATCGGTTGAGTGTAACTAAATATAAATAGTGATTCCCCTTTATTATTAAAATTTCGGGCCACTGATCATTACAGCTAACTGTAGTTTCGTTCGTTCAGTAGATTAAATGCTGCCAAAGTACAGCAGAAAGCCATACTTACGAGATAAGAGTAGAAATAAGCCGTAATAATGAGAGGAAGCCAGATACAAAAAAGGCTCTGACCTAAGTCAGAGCCTGATATGTGGCAGGGGTGGAGAGATTCGAACTCCCAACACGCGGATTTGGAATCCGCTGCTCTGCCAATTGGAGCTACACCCCTATAGAATTTTCATATTCTAGATTTGACAAAACCTCGCATAAGCGAGGTTGTCGATATTAAGTGGCGGAGTGGACGGGACTCGAACCCGCGACCCCCGGCGTGACAGGCCGGTATTCTAACCAACTGAACTACCA